>NZ_JVOR01000081.1:0-210598 GCF_001054715.1 Acinetobacter sp. 243_ASPC
CCTGAATCTCATCTGGAATCGACCAAAGCTGCAATTTTTGCCGCCGGGGCAGGCGGTGTTGGTCATTATGAGCAGTGTGCTTGGCAAGTAAAAGGTATTGGACAATTTAAAGCAGTTAAAAATGCTCAACCTTTTTTAGGGCAACTAGACGCTCTAGAGCAACTTGAAGAATGGCGTGTGGAAACGATTGTATCTGAACAAAAGGCCAAAGCAGTTGCCTTGGCCTTAAGTGCAAGTCATCCGTATGAAGAACCCGCATTTGAATTTATTCAAATGGTAGATATTGATTCAATCAGATTTTCTGAATAAACAGCTCACGATCAAATCGGTACTGTGGATAAAACACACCATCTGTGGCACGTTCACCCGCTGCAATGACCATAATGGGAAATTGCTCGTCATTGAGTTTAAGCAGCTTATGTACCATTGGCTCGTCAAAGCCTTCCATCATGCAGCTATCAAATCCATAGGCTCGTAATGCCAAGACCAGATTTTCACAGGCCAGTGCGGTACTCTTTGCAGCCCAAAGCTTTGCATCGGCTGGATTAAATGCCGTCACAGGCAGCTGGCGATCCAGTGTTCTGGCCACTTTAAAAGCCACTTTTTTTAAATTTCCCAGTGCGTTGAAATAGCCGGTTTTGTAGTTGAACGGAATAAAACGGTAATACTGTTTAACCATTTTAGGCGGTTCATTAAATGGAAATTCAGAAATATTTTTCTTGGCCATTTCATCAACACGATCGGTACGCGCAACACAGACGATCAGTTCTGACGCTGTTTTTGCAGCCAATTGCCCTAAGCAAGCCTTAACCAGCTGCTTTTTCTTGGCTGGATTTTGCACTACATAAAATGTCCATGGCTGAAGGTTTGACGAATTTGGTGCCAGTAGGGCCAAATCCAGACAGGCATCTAAGACCTCAGTAGGAATGGCTTTATCGGTAAATTTGCGTACCGAGCGTCTGCTTTCAAGCACTTTACGAAAGTTATCAACATCGATATCTTGAGGTGCAGGCTCATAATAGCGTTTTTTTTCAGTTGAATCTGAGGTTGCTGAATCGTGAGAAGTCGTGGTCATGATCTTTACTTAAGCGAGACAATAAAATGAGCATATCACTGCATCAATTTTGTGATGTTAAAAAAATGTATCACAAAACTGATGATTAAGTGATTGATTGTATTGAAGTATAATAATTAGGCAAACTGTGAAAAATCAGGTTGGCGTTTTTGCATAAAAGCTTGCACCGCTTCTTTCATTTCTACCGATTGTACACGTTGCATAAAAATTTCGGCTTCTTTGTCAATGCAGTCGATAATCTCAGATAGGTCTTGCTTCATGAGGGCTTTAGACTGCTTGATGGAAGCCAAAGGAAGGGCAGATAATTGTTGAGCCGTTTTGTTTGCTAATGTATAGACATCTTCTGAAATCTGGTTGATCAAACTGGCTTGTAGCGCTTTTTCGGCATTAAATTTTTGTGCAGTAAACAGTAATTCTGCCGCACGATGATATCCTGCTTGTTGCACCAACAGACGGCTTGCAGCCCCTTCAGGTGACAATCCTAGGCTGACAAATGGAATCTGGAACAACGCCGTATTGTCGGCGTAAACAATATCTGCATGTAGCAAAATGGTCACTCCAATACCAATGGCGACACCGCGAACTGCAATAATAAGTGGCTTTGAAAAGCGCGCAGCCGATTTTAACAAGACAAAAGGCGGCTGATCGCCAGCTTTGCCTTCATGCGGTTTTTGAATAAATGACATAAAGTCTTTCATGTCATTGCCAGCCGAAAAATCTGCATCAACACCACGTAACACAACCACTCGAACCTCAGACGATGCATCAGCATCATCGAGCGCTTTTGCCAGCCAAAGATATAATTCGCCATAAAGTGCATTTTTTGCTTCTGCACGATTAAGCGCTAAGGTAAGCACCCCATTTTCTAAATTTGCTTGTAAATGTTGATGAGGTTGTTGAATACATTGTAGTGTCATCGTACTATCCTTGGTTATTTATAAAAGGCTATGCGGCTCATTATGTCTTAAAACTGCTTGAAAAAAGCAACTGATGAGTTCATTGAAGTTAAGTTGATATATGTATACGTTTGATTACCTTGTTTTTATTGGGCGTTTTCAGCCTTTTCATTTGGCTCATCTTGAAACGATTCAAATTGCATTACAGCAGAGTCGACAAGTGATTATTGCTTTGGGGTCGGCTCAGGCAGAGCGAAATATTAAAAATCCGTTTCTGGCGGCAGAGCGACAAGACATGATCTTGTCAAATTTTACACCCGAACAGCAAACACGTATTTTGTTTGCGCCCATTATTGATGTCTATGACGATAAAAAGTGGGTTGAGCAAGTTAAATCTAGTGTTTATGCGCTGGCTCCATCCACAAGTAAGATTGGTTTAATTGGCCATTTTAAGGATGAGTCATCCTACTACTTAAAGTTGTTTCCAGAGTGGCACATGGTGGAACTGGACAGCCTAAAGCAGTCTATGTCGGCCACGCCGCTGCGTGAAGCGTTCTATGAGGGTTGCATTGATGAGTCTGCTTTTCCACAAGGCACCATTGCATTTTTGAAGGCTTTTCAAAAAACTGATACCTATCGAGAGTTACAGCACAAATTTTCTTATCACGACAGTTCAAATCTTTAATATGTTGACAATAGACTTCGCTCTAAGCGAAGTCTATTGGACTAGATTAGTTGGCTTGAAGCGCCTGAATATCCTCAAGCACCTGTTCTGCATGCCCAGCTGCTTTCACTTTACGATAGCTTTTGACTAATTTTTTATTGTGAAAAATAAAGGTTGAGCGTTCAATCCCCATCACCATTTTACCGTACATATTTTTTTCTTTGATCACGTCAAAATGCTTACACAACACTTCTTCTTTATCGCTGATCAAATCGATGGTGAGTGCTTGCTTTGCTGTAAAGTTTTGATGTGATTTCACCGAGTCACGTGATACACCAACAATTTTAACATTCAGAGCATCAAACTGATCTTTCAAGCAAGAAAAGCCGACTGCTTGTGTTGTACAACCCGGGGTGGAGTCTTTTGGGTAAAAATAGATCACCAACCATTCGTTATCTAAATCAGATAAATTAATTTCACCCGTTGTAGTAGCAAACACTTGATCCGGTAATTGAATTTCTACGTTACTCATTGTTCTCTCCATAAAAAACAAGCCACATAATGTGGCTTGTAATGTCATTTTAAAATGAACTTAGTTTTTCGCTGCTGGTGCGGCTTTCATTGCTTCTTCACTTAAAGTTTTAAGTTTTGAAGTCAACTGAGGGCCTAAGCAAGTTTGAAGGCTTTTGTTTTGCTGTTGTACGAAAGCCAATGTGCTTGGGCTTTTCTTAGCATTAATCGCGCTTTGAATTTCCCATTTTTGTGCATTGGTCATTCTGCCGTCTGCTTCTACTGCACATGAACAATATTTGCTTACTTCTGCGCTGTTCAGTTTATTACCTTTAGCAGTTTCTTCTTTACACAGATTGATCAAAGCACCTTTTACGTTTGTGCTTTTGTAGGCTTGCTGAAGTTTGTTGTCGTCTGCATGAGTTACAGATGCAAACAAAGCTGCAGATGCCATTACAGAAGAAAGTAAAAGTTTGGTATTCAAAAATTTCATAAATAGTACCTTATTATTGCGGTATGTAGCGTGTTGGATCTGCGACGCCAGCTTCAATAAAACCTTCTTTACGTAAGCGGCAGCTATCACATTTACCACAAGCACGGCCTTGCGTATCAGCCTGATAGCAAGAAACTGTTTGACTATAGTCTACGCCATGTTCAATACCAAGACGTATAATATTCGCTTTGGATAAATGTAACAAAGGTGTTTCAAATGTAAGAGGTTTTCCTTCTACACCCGCTTTTGTTGCCAAGCGTGCCATATTTGTAAACGCTTCGATATATTCTGGGCGACAATCTGGGTATCCAGAATAATCTACTGCATTTACGCCAATAACAATAGCCTCAGCGCCAAAAACTTCTGCTGCAGCAAGCGCATACGAGAGAAAAATTGTGTTACGAGCCGGTACATACGTCACCGGAATACCATCTTGTTGTTGTTCTGGAACATCAATGTTGTGATCGGTAAGGGCAGAGCCACCCAAATTACCTAAATCGATATTGATCACGCGATGTTCAACGCCAGCGCGTTGAGTCAGTGCTTTAGCTGCATCTAGCTCTGTAGATGAACGTTGACCATACATAAAGCTTAAGGCCATGCATTCATAGCGCGCTTGTGCCCAAGCTAAACAGGTTGTTGAGTCTAAGCCGCCTGACAATAAAACAATGGCACGAGGGCGCATATATCATTCTCCAATCAAATTAAATTAACGACCCGTTTCATCGTTCCATAAAATTTTATGGAGCTGTAACTGAAACCGCACGGGGAGATGGTCGTTTAGAATCCACTCTGCTAAATCACGAGCCAGTTGAGGCAGTTTGGCTGCATTTTTCTCAACGGCAAAAGCAGGCGAGAACCATACGGTACTCACTTTTTTCTCAAGTTGAAATTGTTCAACCTGAAGTTTGGACCATTCATAATCTTCACGATTACAAATCACAAATTTGATCTGATCGTGAGGAGTCAAATGATCAAGATTGCTCATCAGGTTACGCTTCTCTTCACCAGAGGTTGGCGTCTTGAGATCAAGCACTTTTGATACCCGAGCATCGACCATTGAAACATCGAGTGCACCACTGGTTTCCAGTGAAACGTCAAAACCTAAATCACACAGACGCGTTAATAACACTTGACAATTGGGTTGAGCCAGTGGCTCGCCACCTGTCACACAAATATAAGGCGTTTTGTAGGCACGTGCAGTTTCTATGATTTCATCAATTGAAAGTCGTTGCCCACCTTCAAATGAATAAGTGGTATCACAATATGTGCAGCGTAAAGGGCAACCCGTTAAGCGGATAAAAACTGTTGGTAAACCCGCAGTATTGGCTTCCCCTTGTAAAGAGTAGAAAATTTCCGTTATGCGTAGTCCCGCAGCCGGGTCCGTCACTGGAATTGTCGTAGAACGTAAAGAAGTCATTACAGCATTACCAAGAGTTGAAAAACAAAAATCTCTACGATCAGCATTGACCGTAGAGACGAGAAGCGAATCAGGCTCCGAAGAGCATCAATATTTCGCTAATCTGTGAGAATTACTCAGCGCGAAGCAAATCGTTCAAACTGGTTTTCGAGCGTGTTTGCGCATCTACTTTTTTCACAATAATTGCAGCATACAGACTGTACTTGCCGTCTTTAGACGGTAAGCTGCCCGGTACAACTACTGAACCCGCAGGTACACGGCCGTAATGAATTTCACCAGTTTCACGGTCGTAAATACGAGTCGACTGACCAATATATACGCCCATTGAAATGACAGAACCTTCTTCTACGATTACACCTTCAACAATTTCAGAACGCGCGCCAATAAAGCAGTTATCTTCAATAATTGTTGGATTGGCTTGAAGTGGTTCAAGTACACCACCAATACCTACACCGCCAGACAAGTGAACATTTTTACCGATCTGAGCACATGAACCTACAGTGGCCCAAGTATCAACCATGGTGTTTTCATCAACGTAAGCACCAATGTTGACATAAGATGGCATCAACACAACATTTTTTGCTTGGAAGCTACCACGGCGTGCAACAGCAGGAGGAACAACACGAACACCAGCTTCTTTAAACTGCGCTTCAGTCCAGCCTGCAAATTTAGTGTCTACTTTATCGTAAAACGCTAAATCGCCAGATTCAACAGGTTTGTTGTCGTTAAGTTTGAACGATAATAAAACCGCTTTTTTAACCCACTGGTGAACAATCCATTCACCATCAATTTTTTCAGCAACACGTAAAGTGCCGTTGTCTAAACCAGCAATAACGTGTTCAACTGCTTCACGAATTTCTGTAGGGCAATCAGCAGCGGTAAAGTTGGCACGATTTTCAAACGCTTGCTCAATGATCGTTGAAAGCTCAGACATGGACGTCCTTCCAAAAAAAATTTTAAAGATTCTACACGAAAACGGCCAAAGAATCTTGGGTTGAATGATTGCCGTGATTAAAAAACAATCAAAATTTAGACATTGCGTTTTTGCAGCAGTAATTATATTTAAATTCAATAAAAATTGATTAAAAAACAAGCTAAAAGGCCAACTTGTATCAAAAATTAACAGAAAATAAGCAAATTTTGTATAAAAACAAATCACAATTTCATCTACTATGGGCTTACCAAAAGAAATCAGATTTATTAGAACAAGCCTTTACTCTTTTTGAGGAGACGAAAATGAAAGTATTAAAAGTATTCGCATTAGCAGGTGCACTTAGCGCTGTAGCAGGCGTTGCATCAGCTGATGATGCTGTGGTACATGACCGTTATGCATTTGACGCGCAGCAGCTCATTCCTGTAGGTGTTCGTGCTGAAGTAGGCACAACGGGTTACGGTGGTGCTTTGCTTTGGCAAGCAAACCCGTATGTGGGTCTAGCACTTGGTTATAATGGTGGCGATATTTCATGGCGCGATGATTTATCTGTGAACGGTACTAAATACGATGTTGATATGAATAACAACAACGTTTACCTGAATGCAGAAATTCGTCCTTGGGGTGCAAGCCAGAACCGTTGGGCTCAAGCTGTATATGTTGCGGCAGGTGCAGCATACCTAGATAACGATTACGATTTAAGTAAGCGCTCAACTGACGGAACAATTAAAGTAAATGGTAATAACTATAACTTTAATGGTGAAGTTCGCGGTAAGCTAGATTATAAAAACGATATCGCACCGTACGTTGGACTTGGTTTCTCACCTAAGTTGACTAAAAACTGGGGCGTTTTTGGGGAAATCGGTGCTTATTATGCAGGTAATCCACGTGTAAATCTTGACGCAAACGGTACATTCGTTAATGTGAACGGTGCAGATTTTGATCGTGATTTGGCGGCTGAAGAAAATAAAATCCGTAACGATGACAAATACAAGTGGTTACCTGTTGGTAAAGTGGGCGTAAGCTACAACTGGTAATTGTTTGAACAAAAAAACGGGAGAAATCCCGTTTTTTTGTTTTATAAATTTGATTTTACTCGTCTGGGTAAGCCACTTTTTTAAGCTGCTTAATGTCCGCTTCTGGTGAGCATAAAGAAATAAACTCGTAGCCGTAACCACGAAGTAAGTGTCCTTTACGAACCGCGATCCATGTTGTATTTAAGCCAAAAATTCCGGTTTTGAGTTGGCTCAAGCGATAGTCTCGTTCTTTATCGTAGGCCACGTCATTCACAATTCCCACACCCATTCCGAGTTCTACATAGGTTTTAATGACATCGGCGTCGAGTGCAGACATGACGATATCGACATCAATGCCGGCATCTTCAAAGGCTTTGTCGATTTTTGAACGCCCAGTAAAGCCGCCGTGATAGGTGATGATTGGAAAATTTGCGAGCTTCTCAAGTGTAATGTCGGTTTCTTTGGCAAGCGGATGATTTTGCGGCGTGATAATGCTGTGTTCCCATTGATAGTAAGGGACGCTGGCCAGATTATCTTCCGTGGTCAAAGATTCGGTGGCAATACCGATGTCCGCTTCACCAAGCAACAACATTTCTGAGATTTCGGTTGGGCTGGCCTGTTGCAAGATTAAATGTACCTTTGGAAACAGTTTCTTAAATTGATTGACAATCGGAGGCAGCACATAACGAGCTTGTGTGTGCGTGGTGGCAATAGTCAAGGTGCCTTCATCAACTTTGTTAAAGTCATCGGCCAGACGTTTAATATTTTCTGCATCGACCAACATACGTTCAACAATGCCAAGCAAGGATTGGCCGGGTTCTGTCAAACCTAACAATCGTTTTCCTTTGCGAACAAAAAGTTGTACACCCAACTCATCTTCTAAATCTTTAATATGCTTACTGACACCTGATTGTGAAGTGTAAAGTGCAGCAGAAGCTTCGGTCAGATTAAAATTCTGACGCACGGTTTCCCGAATAATGCGTAATTGTTGAAAATTCATGTTCTCTTGATCCTCTCAACGAGAATGGGGGACTTGCCCCCATTTTTTAATTCTAAGCAACCCGTTCTTCAAAAAGATGAAGTTGAGACACACTGATCCAAACCGTTTGGTTCGGTCTAAATTGATGAAGGCGTGCTTCATCGGGTGTCAGGGCAATTTCGATCAGTCTGCCATTACGATCTTGTAATTCAGCAACGACTTTTCCAGCAATCCAGACTTCTCTTAAAAAGGTAGCTTGAATGGTGTTATCTGTTGGTTGTGCATGAATATGTAGTTCATTTGGTCGAGCAAATGCTATCACTTTACCATGAGGTGTTTGCGAGGCATTCGGTAAAATAATTTTGTCATCGCCCAATTGAATGATGTTTTCATAATAATGTCCATCAAAGCGATTGGCTTGTCCTAAAAAGTCGAAAACAAACGGAGTAGCTGGCTTTTCGTATACTTCACGTGGTGAACCAATTTGCTCGACATTCCCTTTATTCATCACAATAATCTGATCGGCAACTTCAAGCGCCTCTTCTTGATCGTGTGTCACAAAAATCGAGGTAATATGTAGCTCGTCATGCAGTGTCCGTAACCAGCGTCGCAATTCCTTACGCACTTTGGCATCCAGCGCACCAAATGGTTCGTCAAGCAGTAGCACGCGCGGTTCAACTGCCAGTGCACGGGCCAATGCAATACGCTGGCGCTGACCACCCGAAAGTTGAGAAGGGTAGCGATCGGCTAAAAAACCGAGTTGAACCAGATCCAGTAAACGTGTTACGCGCTTTTTAATCTCTGCTTCCGATGGGCGCGTCCGCCGTGAGCGTACACGTAAACCGAAGGCAATATTGTCAAATACGGACATGTGGCGAAACAGCGCATAATGTTGAAATACGAATCCCACTTGACGCTCACGCACATGAATATCGGTGGCATCGGTGCCTTCAAGCAACACTTGTCCGCCATCTGCCGATTCTAGTCCGGCAATGATACGTAAAAGCGTTGTTTTTCCGCAGCCTGATGGTCCTAACAATGCCACCAGTTCACCTTCTGGAAAGTCTAATGAAATATTTTTTAATGCATGGAATGCACCAAAATGTTTTTCAATATTTTTAACTTGAATACTCATTTGTCATTCCTCAAGATGAAGTTGAATCATGTTGTTTGTTTTGTTTTTCCTGACGCACTTCCACCCATGTTTTTAAAATCAGGGTCACAATCGCCAGCAGCGCCAACAGTGAAGACACGGCAAAAGCGGCACTAAAGGTGTATTCGTTGTATAAAATCTCGACATGCAGTGGCAAAGTATTGGTTTCACCGCGGATATGTCCTGAAACCACAGAAACTGCACCAAACTCACCCATCGCGCGTGCATTACACAAGATCACACCGTAAATTAAGCCCCATTTGATGTTGGGTAAGGTCACTTTCCAAAAGGTCTGCCAGCCCGATGCACCCAAAACCATCGCCGCTTCTTCTTCTTCAGTGCCTTGCGCTTCCATTAAAGGAATCAGCTCACGTGCCACAAAAGGTACGGTAATAAAAACAGTAGCCAATACAATCGCAGGTACGGCATACAATACCTTGATGTCATGATCCATAAACCATGGCCCGAACCAGCCTTGCATGCCAAAGATCAAGACCAGCATCAAACCTGCAATTACAGGTGAAACTGAAAACGGTAAATCGATTAAGGTCGTGAGTATCGATTTTCCGGCAAATTGAAATTTTGCCACGGCCCATGCTGCTGCCACACCAAAGATGACATTGAGTGGTACCGCAATTGCTGCCGTAAGCAAGGTTAGCTTGACTGCCGATAAAGTGTCTGGATTAATCAGTGAATTGATATATACCTCGACACCTTGTCGAAATGCTTCTACAAAGACCAAAATAAGGGGCAGAATCAGGCAGCTTAAAAAGAACAGTAACGCAATACTCAGCAGCGTATAACGAACCCACTTGGGCTCGCGTGTGGCATCACGGCTTTGAAGCTTTTCTGCCAGTAAATGGCTATCGGTGACTAAGCTCATTTGACTGTTCTCCCGGTACGGCGGCTCGCCCATGCTTGTAAAAGATTGATCGCAAACAAGATCACAAAGGAAATCACCAGCATCACGACCGCAATTGTGGTTGCAGCCTCATAGTCATATTCTTCGAGTCTGGAGATAATCATTAGTGGTGCGATTTCTGTTTTAAAAGGTTGGTTGCCGGCAATAAAAATCACTGAACCATATTCTCCCACGCCACGTGCAAATGCTAAGGCAAAACCGGTGAGTAAGGCTGGAAATAAAATGGGCAAAATAATTTTGGTGATAATTTGAAAACGGTTGGCACCCAGAGCCGATGCAGCTTCCTCAAGTTCGGTTTCGATATCGCTTAAAACCGGCTGCACAGTACGTACTACAAAAGGTAATCCAATGAACACCAAAGCGAGGGTAATGCCAATCGGTGTATACGCAACCTTAATACCAAGCAGCTCAAGATACTGACCCACCCAGCCAGTCGAAGCGTATAGCGAGGTGAGGGCAATACCTGCAACCGCAGTAGGTAAGGCAAATGGTAAATCCACCAACGCATCGACAATACGTTTACCCGGAAAGCTATAGCGCACCAAGCACCATGCCAGAAGCAAGCCAAACACTACATTAATGAGCGCGGCAATCATGGCAGTCGTAAAACTGAGTTGCAAAGATTTAAGAATGCGCTCTGAACTCAGGATCTCCCAGAGTCCATCCCATCCCACACCCAGAGATTTGATAAAAACGGCAGATAATGGAATAAGCACGATTAAAGATAAATATGCAAGGGTAAAGCCCAGTGAAAGACCAAACCCTGGCAGCACTCGGGATCGCTGCGACATGGTAACTCCTGAAAAAGAGCAGGTTTGCTCAATCAAGCAAACGAAAAATAAAAAATCTTAATCCCAACATTGATTTACAGTGCAAAGCCAAAAAATCGATTGCTGTAACGCGCACGTATAGATCCAGTACGCTGTTTTTCTGGGAGAATGTAGTCAAATATTTCTGGAAAAGGACCGAAACCCGAAGCCACATTGATATGACCAACGTGGCCTAGGCTGACGGCCTTTAACTTCCAGCAGTGTGCAAGATGCTGTGCATCTTGCACATGTAGCCACGGATCATTTTCACTCATCAGCAACTGTGTTCGAACGATTGGTCTAAGTGATTCAAAATAGGCTAAATAATTGTTGGTGCTGTCTCTGGCGAATCCCGCATCTCCAAAACGCGCTGGATTCGCGGGTGCAACCAAGGTCAAATGCTTGATCTTGTGCGTCAGATCTGGATGCTCTTTCAAAGCCGCCAAACTGGTTAAACAGCCAAAACTATGCGCCACCAGCTGTACTGGTCCATGAATTGAGCGTACATGCTTCGCCAGTTGTTCTACCCATTCAGAAAGTATAGGTCGATGCCAATCGGCTTGTTCGACACGTGAGCATGACTGCAGTTGACGTTGTAACCATGACTGCCAATGATGTTGTTCACTACCACCAACACCCGGAACAATTACTGTATGAATCATCGTCATGCTCCTGAATGCTCAATTATTTTGCGCTATTTTCTTTAACAATTTGGTCAAAGACGCCACCATTACTAAAGTGTGCCTTTTGTACTTTTTTCCAGCCGCCAAACTCTTGATCAATCGTGACCAGTTTGAGTGGCTTAAAGGTGCCGCTATAGCGTTTCAAAATATTTTGATCACGGGGGCGATAAAAGTTTTTCGCCGCGATATCTTGGCCTTTTGGTGAATACAAGAAGTTTAGATAAGCTTTCGCTAGGTTTTCGTTGCCATCTTTTTGAACATTCTTTTCTACAATTGCCACAGGTGGTTCAGCTAAAATTGAAAGCGAAGGCGTAATAATTTCAAACTTGCCGGGTTGTTCACGTACCGCCAGATAAGCTTCGTTTTCCCATGCCAATAACACATCGCCAATACCGCGCTCAGCAAAGGTTGTGGTCGCACCACGAGCACCTGAATCAAGCACTTTGGTCTGTTTGTAAATTTGGCGCACAAAATCGCGTGCTTTGGCATCTGAGCCATATTTATGTTTTGCCCATGCCCATGCCGCTAGGTAGTTCCAGCGTGCACCACCTGAGGTTTTTGGATTTGGCGTAATAATTTCGACACCGGGCTTGGTAATGTCGCTCCAGTCTTTAATACCTTTTGGGTTACCTTTACGGACTAGAAATACAATCGTTGAGGTATATGGTGTTGAGTTATTTGGAAATTTCTTTTGCCAATCGGGTGGTAGTAGTTTTGCTTTATCGGCAATTTCATCGATATCGGCAGCCAAAGCAAGGGTAACCACATCGGCTTGCAACCCATCAATCACGGCACGTGCTTGTTTGCCAGAACCTCCATGTGATTGTTTAAAGTTAATCTCTTGACCAGTACGTTGTTTCCAGTACGCGCCAAACTCTTTATTGAAGTTTTCGTAGAGTTCACGTGTTGGGTCATAAGACACGTTTAAAAAGTCTTTTGCTGCAAATGAAGAAACGGAGATTAATGCAGCCAGTACCCCAATTTTTAACTGTGCAAATCGCATATTCATATCCTTAAATAGGTTAGTTCTAAATCTAAAAAGGAGAGTACAATGAGTTACTATCCATAAAAAATAATAAAAAATGAATTTCATATGAATAAAAAAGAAATAAGAAAATGCATCATTTTTATGGTTCGGTTTTACACTAAGCTGCCTAAAAATAGAGAAATTGCCTATGTGGTGCTTTAAAAATGCTCAACCCGTTGCGTCTGTTGCTTTACAGGATCGCGCATTTCAATATGGGGATGGGTGTTTTTCGACAGCACGCATTGTGAAAGGGCAGATTCAACTGGTCAATCGACATTATGAGCGCTTGAACTATGCCTGCCAGCAATTGGGATTAAATGTTGATTTAAAGCTAATTGAGCAAAGCCTCAAGCAACTGACTTATCAGGAGATAGCGCTTACCGGAACGCTGAAACTTTTGATCAGTCGGGGTGAAGGCCCACGAGGCTATAGCGTTCCAGATCACAATGCGGATCTATATGTATTTTTCTATCCGCAAACCTATAGTGACACCGCACCGCAGTATGTAGAGGTTGGTCTGTTACCACGCCGTATCGGATTGACCATGCCAGATATGGTCGGTATCAAGACGCTCAATCGACTCGAACAAGTCTTGCTCAAGCAGCAGGCAGATCAGTACGGCTGGGCAGAAGCACTGGTGGCAGATTTAAACGGGAATATTGTTGAAGGCGTAAGCAGTAACTGCTTTATTTACTTAAATAACGCATGGATTACGCCCGAACTTCGCTATAATGGCGTTCGCGGTTTAATGCGAACTGAAATTTTAGATCGGGCCCAACAGGCCGGTATCGATATTCTTGAACGTCAGATTCATCTCGATGAACTCGATCAGGTTCAGGCGCTATTTTTTTGTAATACGCTTCATCCGATGACCATTGCCTCGCGGATGCATTCGCGATCTTTAAGTACCGAGGCATGTTTGACACTTTTCCACACTCTTAAACTGAATCAGATTGATTGATATGTCGAAGCAGCCCACAAAGCCGAAATCTAAAAACACATCGCAAAAACTGCCTTCTTCAGGGTGGAAAAAACATCGTTTCACATGGGTACTATTGATCATCTTAGTGGCCATGTTTTGGGTGCTATGGAGTAATTTGTTTCGTGCCTACCCAATCGAAGGTAAAAAACAAATGCTGTCGATTGCTCCCGGTGATACCTACACGCGATTTATCGACCGTCTGGGTCGTGATGAAAAAGTCAGCTTGCCAATCGTTTTGAAAATTTATCAAAAGTTTTTTATTCATGACAGTTTAAAAGCAGGCGTGTATGAAATTCAGCAGGGCATGAGTATTCGACAAGTTCTGGCAATGCTCTCAAACGCCGATAATGCGCAAATGAATCGTATTTTGGTGATTGAAGGTACCACTTTTAAACAGTTGGTCGAGATTCTCAAAAAAGATCCTTTGGTTGAAAAAAGCGTGGTCAATTTACCGCAACAAGAAATGTTGAAGGCTCTGGATATTCCGTACGATCATCCTGAAGGACTATTTGCACCAAACACCTATTTTTTTGCCAAAGGTGAGTCGGATAAAAAAATCCTGACCGATTTGTATCGCTATCAAATGAAAACCTTAGATGAGGCGTGGCAAAAGCGAGCACCGGGTCTGCCGTATAAAAATAAATATGAGGCGTTGATTATGGCCTCGATTATTGAAAAAGAAACCAGTTTGGATTCAGAGCTACGTCAAGTTTCGGGCGTGTTTGTACGTCGTCAAAAATTGGGTATGCGATTGCAAACAGATCCGACTGTTATTTACGGTATGGGTGAGCGCTATACCGGCAATATTACCCGTCAGGATTTGCGTACACCCACTGCCTATAACACATATACCATGGCCGGATTACCCCCAACCCCAATTGCATTGCCAGGTAAAAAAGCCATTGAGGCTGCCATGCATCCAGACAATTCTGACAATATTTATTTTGTTGCTACTGGCAACGGCGGGCATAAATTTAGTGCGACTTTGCAGGAGCACAATCAAGCGGTTCAACAGTATTTGTCCGTGTTAAGATCGAAAAATTAAGGTATTTGAATGTTTATTAGTTTTGAAGGCACGGAAGGTGTAGGAAAAACCACGCTCATTCGTAAGCTGTACGAATATTTTGAGGCAGCCGGTCAGCAGGTGGTACTTACCCGTGAACCCGGAGGGACACCGCTTGCAGAACAGATTCGCAGTTTACTGCTTGCTGTTAATCATAGCGAAAGTATGAGTTCAGACACTGAACTATTGCTAATGTACGCGGCGCGTGCGCAGCATATTCAAGAAGTCATTCAGCCTGCATTGAAACAGGGGAAACTGGTTCTGAGCGATCGTTTTACCGATGCCAGCTATGCTTATCAATGTGCTGGCCGTGGTTTAAGTAAAGACAAACTTTCGATTTTGAATCAAACCTTTGTCAATTGTATGCCTGAGCTGACTTTCTGGTTAGATGCACCGATTGAGCTGGGGATGTCGCGTGCGCGCGAGCGTGGAGAGCTGGATCGTTTTGAACAAGAAAAAATGACTTTTTTTAGTCGTGTTCGTGCAGGCTATGAAGAGTTGAGCCTGCAATATCCAGAACGCGTCAAGCGTCTGGATGCGACACAATCGCCAGATCGAGTATTTGAAGCTGCGCTCGAGCATTTAGAAGCACGAATCTGACTTTAGATTCGTGCTAGGCCTTTATGCCAGATTGACGAGCGGTTGCTCCACTTCAAAATGAGGTGGAGTGAGCACCGTTTTTCGAAGTTCTGAGCCAAGCTCTGGATAGTCCAGTGTGTAATGTAAGCCGCGTGATTCTTTGCGCTGCATGGCACAGCGTACAATCATCTCGGACACCAATACCAAATTCCGTAGTTCAATCAAATTCTTGCTGACGCGGTAATCTTGATAATATTCGGTAATTTCACTTTTAAGCATTTCGATGCGATGCAGTGCACGCTGTAGACGCTTGGTTGTTCTGACAATCCCCACATAATTCCACATGGTTGAACGTAGCTCATCCCAGTTTTGTAAAATCACCACATCTTCATCGGCATTGGTCACTTGTGAGTCGTCCCATGCAGGCACATCTGGAAAATCAAACGGTTGAGTAAATTTTCGCTCAATATCAGATGCTGCGCCCATCCCATAAACAAAGCATTCAAGCAATGAATTACTGGCCATACGGTTTGCACCATGCAATCCGGTGTACGATGTTTCACCAATTGCATATAGCCCTTCAAGATCGGTCTGACTGTTTTCGTCGACCACCACACCCCCACAGGTATAATGTGCAGCCGGTACGACTGGAATCATGTCCGTGGTAATATCGATGCCCAGTTCCAGTAAGCGCGCATACAGGGTAGGAAAATGCTCCTGAATAAATGCTGCCGGCTTATGGGTAATATCGAGCCAGACGTGACGAATGCCAAGTCGTTTAATCTCAAAATCGATCGCACGCGCCACAACGTCGCGTGGCGCCAATTCTGCACGTGAATCAAACCGAAGCATAAAACGTTCACCATCGGGTAAACGTAAGTAGGCACCTTCACCGCGCATGGCTTCAGTAATCAGAAATGAGCGTGCTTGTGGATGATATAAACAGGTGGGATGAAACTGGTTGAATTCCATATTGGCAACCCTGCAACCTGCACGATAGGCCATCGCAATCCCGTCACCTGTTGCAATATCCGGGTTAGACGTATACAGATAAGCCTTCATGGCACCACCGCAAGCCAATGCGGTAAAAGGCGCCAAAAATGTATGGATTTGATCTGTTGCTTCTTCAAGTGCGTATAAACCTACTGCACGATTGGGTTGATCTGCGTGTCCAAGCTTATGCAGACTAATCACATCAATGGCGACGAAATTTTCAAAAATTGTGAGATTGGGTGCCTCTTGTGCACGCTGCACCAATGTGGTCGAAATGGCCTTTCCGGTTG
This sequence comes from Acinetobacter sp. 243_ASPC, assembly GCF_001054715.1. NCBI lineage: Bacteria > Pseudomonadati > Pseudomonadota > Gammaproteobacteria > Moraxellales > Moraxellaceae > Acinetobacter > Acinetobacter sp. 243_ASPC. Next base: position 16,486 of record NZ_JVOR01000081.1, read on the forward strand.
CATCGGCTGCATGAATAATACGACGCTGCGAGTGTCCACCTTCACGGGTCAGGTGAAGCTGTGCATCTTCATCGAGAGTAAACTCAACCCCTTGTTTTAATAAGAAATCAACGGATGGACGTCCGCCTTCCACGGTTTGCTTGACCGCATCTAATTCACACAGGTGCGCACCAGCAACCATAGTGTCGTCGATGTGTTGTTGAATAGAGTCGGTTTTATCGAGTACAGCAGCTACGCCGCCTTGCGCATAAAATGTGCTGGCTTCAGTGAGAGAAGATTTGGCCAAAATCGCAATATTGAAATGGCTCGGAAGTGAGAGTGCGAGACTTAAGCCGGCTCCGCCACTGCCCACAATAATCACATCAAACTGATGCGTAGAATTTAAATTAGACATGTCCATCAGCTAATTTTAAAAAAGTCTGATAATAACAACGCTTTTTTGCAAAAAAGGCAAGACTTCGACCGGTTTGAGGTGAATAAAAATTTCAATCATATTTCAATTTTGTAACGGAAAACTAAGGTCTTGTTTTGCCACCACTAATTAAACATATTATTACGAAATGTCTAAAAATCTTGTGATAAAAACAAAACGATTGAAGCGAATTGTGTAGGTGTAATTTGTGATGCGTAATAGTTATTTAAAAAAAGGATTGTATGCGGTGACGTTTACCGTGGCAGCTGCACAGGTAAATGCAGCAGCACCTGTGGACTTTTCCAATCTGGTCGAGCAAGTCAGTCCGGCGGTGGTCAGTGTCAGTGTTGTCAAGAAAATGACGCAAGAGGAGCTATTACAGCAGCAAGTTCCTGAAATCCTACGCCGTTTTTTTGGAAATCAGGTCATTATTCCACAGCAGCAGGCACCGCAAGAAAAAACGGGATACGGCAGTGCATTTTTTATCAGCAAGGATGGCTACTTGCTCACCAATCATCATGTGGTTGAGGATGCATCACGCATTACCATCACGTTAAATGATCGTCGTGAAATTGATGCCAAAGTGGTCGGAAGTGATGAACGTACCGATGTGGCTTTATTGAAAGTTGATGGTGCGAATTTTCCTGCATTAAAAATTGGTAATGTCGATCAGCTGAAAGTAGGACAGCCTGTTTTAGCGATTGGCTCGCCGTTTGGTTTTGATTATTCGGCATCTGCGGGGATTGTCAGTGCAAAATCACGCAATATGGTGGGCGAAACCTCAGTGCCCTTTATCCAGACCGATGTAGCATTAAATCCGGGCAACTCGGGCGGCCCATTATTTAATCAGCAAGGTGAGGTGGTCGGGGTTAATTCCCGAATTTTCAGCGGTACAGGCGGTTATATGGGGTTGTCGTTCTCCATTCCAATTGATGTGGCGATGGACGTTGCACAGCAATTAAAAACCAAGGGCAAAGTCACACGTTCGTATTTGGGTGTAATGCTACAAGATATTGACCGGAATCTTGCCGATGCCTACAACTTACCAAAACCTGAGGGCTCGCTGATTAATCAGGTTACACCGGGTTCACCTGCGGCCAAGGTTGGTTTAAAGGCAGGGGACATTATTATGAAATATAATGGCAACCCGATTTCACGCACTTCTGAGCTACTGAATTATCTGAATCGAACCATGCCGAAACAGGTGATTCAATTGGAAATCCTTCGAGACGGTAAGCCAATGAATGTTTCGGCTACGCTCACCACAGCACCAGACGATACACCTGCAACTTCTGAAAAAGCGGCTGCACAAAACGGGCCGGTATTGGGTATGGCAATTCGTAACCTAACCACCGATGAACAAGCGCGTCTGGATATTTCGGGCGGTATTTTTGTGCAGGATGTGACCCGTGGCGGTTTGGCTTCGCGCTCAAACTTAATGCCTGGGGATGTGATTGTTCAAATCAATTCAACTCGAATTAACAATACCAGCGAGTTTGCCAGAGCGGTTGCTGCGCTTCCTAAAAATTCGGTTGCTCGCATTTCACTGATTCGTCAAGGGCAACGCGCCATGTTGGGTTTACGTATTAACTAATCGGCACAATGTTAAAACGTACTTAATTTGAAGCCAGAAGCATCTGCTTCTGGCTTTTTGTTGTTTTAAACGTGTTGTTATTATTATAAGTCCCATGCTTTTTCGGCACTGGTGATTTGCTGATAAACGTGTTGATGTTCGGCGTACTTTAAGGTGTGCCAGAGCTCGCAAAACTCTCGACCTAGATAGTGCTGGAGTGTTGTATTATTTTTAAACCGATCAAGTGCATCTAGTTGCTGCTGAGGTAAAAAAATATGTTCATGAAGCTGCTTGATTTGGTGGGAAGGTTTAGGCATTTCCAGTGAGTGCTCTATACCATGTAAAATTCCCGTTAAAATCACCGCTACGGTTAAATAGGGATTACAGTCTGCACCAGCTACTCGATATTCGAGCCGTTGATTCTCTGCATCTGCACAGGGAATGCGGATGGCCACATTGCGGTTATTGATATTCCAGTTGGCTTCCATAGGCACATGCTGGCCGGGTTGAAAACGACGATAAGAATTGATGTTGGGTGCTAAAATTGCCATGGAAGCAGGCATTAAATCGACCAGTCCACTAATGGCTTGTTGTAATGCATTGCAGGGTTGATCTGGCGAAGAGGTACGAAAGCGATTTTGCAAATTTGAATCGCAGACACTCAGATGAAAATGCATGCCACTTCCAGCCTGATGCAAATCGGGTTTTGCCAAGAAACAGGCCTGCATATGAAATTGTTTGGCGACCTGCTTAACAATACGTTTTAACGACATGATCTGATCACACAAGGTCAGAATATCAGGACGATGCAGAATATTGATCTCGTATTGGCTCATGGCAGATTCTGCGACAAGGCCTGTAATGGGAATCGACTGTAATTTCGCAATTCGTTCAATTTCTTGCAGCACCTGTAAATCTCGTTCAGGCATGTCCATATCAAAGCTTTGATTACTGAGCAGGGCATCACGTGAGCTGGCGGTGATATCAAACAAATAAAACTCAAGCTCGGCCGACATCACTGGATAATACTGCTCAGCATGTAGCTGATTGACAATTTTCTTGAGCACATTCCGAGGTTCATAGGGACAGTCTATTAGCGTGTCATCTTGCATTGAAACATACACCTGAGCATTGAATTCAGGTTGAATCGCTGCGGGTTTTAAACTCCCTAAAATAGGACGGCATAATCGGTCTGGCTCGCCAATATATTTACCTAAACCCGTCTCTTCATTGACTTTTCCATGTAGATTCATGGCATAGACCGATAGGGGGAAATAGCAGCCTTTATCGAGTTGTCGCAGGCTGTTGATATCGATGCGTTTGCCCCGAATATGACCATTGAGATCGTGCAGGCATACATCAATATGTTGTGTATTTGGATAGCGTTTCAGGTATTCTTCGACTTCCTGCAAAAACGCAGAGCTGTTATTTTTAGAATGTGCGGTGGTAGGCGCTTCAAGGTCAATGGGCAATGAGCTCACTGAAAAGCGACGTGGGGTTTGCTTTGACATTGAAACGATCAGGCTACTCATGTTTTAAACCTATCTTTGTATCGTGCTCAAAAGCGTAGATGAAGCACAGCAAGATGTAACGTAAATTCTGCGTAACTTTTTCAATGACAATAACGGACAAAAGATGAGTGCAATTTTTGATTTGGCTCTGACGGTGAGCGCTGAACACATTGATCAACTGGGTCATGTGAACAATGTAGTTTATGTGCAGTGGATGCAAGATGTGGCCAGTAAGCATGTCAATGCACTGGGGCTTGGATTAAAACAGTATCAACAGCTTAATCATGCCATGGTGGCGGTGGAGCATCATGTCCAGTATCGTAAGGCCGCGTTTGAAGGAGATGAACTAATTTTACGCACATGGTTAGATGCACTCGATAGTTTGTACCTATCACGCCAGTACGTATTTTATCGCCCTAAAGATCAGACAATCTTATTTGTAGCGAAAACCAAATGGGCCTGCATCGAGATGAGTTCAGGCCGACCTAAACGCATGTCTCCGACGTTTACTCAAGCGTATCAGCCTTTATCGAAGGACATTAATCCGATCGACTTTACGATGTGTTACGCAGTTCATGCGTCTCCATAACTGCGCGATTGATTGATCTGATGGGATATCAATGCATGTTAAAGAGATGTCATAGAACAGCGGTTTAAGTGAATAAGGGAGGCGTGGCTCAAAATGCAACGCTCTTAACCCATTTCGATTACTTTGTGAAATGCGCCGGATCGCACTATATTTTTGGTGTCTGGTTGCTTATACTGTGCAGCAATTCAGGACAGTCCTTTTTACACCTTGCATGCTATGTTCAGTATTGCGCTTTAAGGTGTACTTTTTTTCAGAGTAATCTATGGCATCGGCTAAAAAATCCGTTGATATCAAAAATATTCGTAACTTCTCGATCATTGCACACATCAATCATTGAGTTAAAGACACTAGAAACACTAGCACGACACAGCAAGACGCAAAACTAAAGAAAGCCCTTAATCAGGGCTTTTTTTATTGCACACATTAAGACACAATGCGACATTAGCAGACACATAAAGAAGCGCCATTTATGTACACAATTGAGTACATAAGAATGGATTTGGCATATCTCGTCTTAAAAATATGTACACAGGTGATTAATGGCACTATCAGAGACTTGGCTCAAGGCACAGCTTGGAAAAGACCGGGAAAAACTAGAAGAATTTACAGACCGTGATGCTATGGGTGTGCGCATAACACCGAAAGGCAAAATCATTTTTCAGCTCAGGTACCGATACAAGGGAAAGCAGCAACGAATAGACTTGGGTAGTTATCCCAACTTGTCGCTGAAGAATGCCAGAACAGAAGCAGATCGACTCAAGGCAGAACTCGAGCGCGGCTATGATCCAAAGCAAGTCAAACTAAAAGAATTAAGAAGTGTTCAGGATGCATACACTTTTGAGAAATTATTCTATGAATGGTACGAGCGTTTTTGTAAGCCAAATAAGCAAAGCCACCACGACATTTTAAGATCATTTGAAATTTATGTATTACCCGAAATTGGTGCACAGAACTGTGACAACATCACAGCTTACCAATGGCTCAATCTTTTAGAAGAAAATGCCAGAAAAACCCCGACCATTTCAGCGCGCATTCTGATCAACGCGAAACAGTGCTTAAAATGGGGCCAAAAGAGGGGGCTAGTGCAAACTGATCCGCTTTCTAATGTATCTGCTAAGCATGATCTTAGAATCTCTAAGAATCAAAAAGAGCGCGCTTTAACAGATCATGAAATTTATCTTTCATACTACGCCGTTGATCACTCCCGGATGGCCTATAAAAATAAACTGTTCCTAAAGCTGCTGCTGATTTACGGCTGTCGTGTTGGAGAACTTAAGCAGGCAAAGAAGGTACATTTCGATTTTGACTCTAATGTGTGGACGATTCCAGCCGAGAATCACAAGACCGGTCGCATATCAAAAGCGCCAATCTTGAGGCCAATCACTAAAAACATTAAGCCTTACATTTTAAAAGCTATGGAGATGTCTCAGGGTTCTGAATATTTGTTTACTGCAGATGGTTCCAATGGGCCGCTGGGTGAATCATCTCACTTAACGATGCCTAATAATATTTTTACTTGGCTTAAGAAGCATAAAGATATTGAGATGGATCACTGGTCCGTGCATGACTTGAGACGTACGATGCGTACCAATATGTCTACAATTGCACAGCCACACGTTTGTGAAATTATGCTTGGCCATGCTTTACCGAAAGTATGGGGCACTTATGATAAGTATAGTTATTTGAGTGAACAGCATGAAGCGTATAGCAAATGGGTGGATCGTTTGGAATTGATCTGGAAGAATGAGGCGCTATGATGCTAGCGCCTTTTTTTGTAATGGCCAAGTGTTGTACCACTCAACCAATTTACTTGAATCATAGCTGTAATCTACACCACGCCCGCCCGAAAACGGGCGCGGCATTGGGTTTGCATAATACTTCTGATCTTGCCAGCGGCATAGGGTACGTGTAGAGCATCCGAAAATTTCTACAAGGTCACTTGTACGAATTACTGGTGAGGATTTTAGCGCCTCTTGAATTGTCATGTTTTCAAATTTAGCCACATCAACCTCCTATTTATCTAAGCGGCATCAAAACGCCGTGAACATCATCTGTCATTTCGACGTAAGCCGAGCTGTGCGCACCAGTTGGGTAAAAGTATGGATAGGTGATACCCAAAACCTTTGCCGCCTTTGTAAACAACTGGATATAGTCAAGATTAAACTGAACAAACTCTTTAGGCGGCTCAGTGGGTTTTTGAATATCCACTCTTTTAATGTCAGGAAACTTGCCATCTACTGGACGGAAAAATTCGAACATTCTCATCTGGTAGTCGATCAGCCAATATTCATCATCAATCTGGCGCACGTTTAAAAGTTCTGTTTTTGGAAGTGATCCAATTTTTTTAATGAGTGAATCAATCGCATCACGCGGGATAATAATTTCAACGTCTGGCACATCTGGTGATTCACAAATTAACAATGTATGTCCATTGGTTGCTGCAATCATTCCGGCTTTAACCAGAACACCTACCAGATAAAACCGAACGTCATTTTTTGCGGCAAACAAGAAGGCTGCTTTTAAATGACTGTACTTGATTTGAAACTCTTTTTTAAATTCCATCACGTCACCTTAAATTTTTCAGATAAATCATGCATTAATAGATTTCCTGATCCTGATGTGTACCAGATACCTAGTACGCCTTTTAATCTGAATCTTAAAATCTCGTTCTGTTCTGTGTAGCTGTATACATCTGCACCAATGTCCACCAAATAATTTTGAAACTCTTCAAGTTTTGATGGTGATAGTGCCTTTCGATTCTTATAACTTCGAGTGCTTGGATATCGCTTGCGAAGTATTTGCCATTCGTTCATTTCGATTCACTTGAGAATAATTTTGCTCATAACCGTCATAAATTCAGAATTATGAGCAAAGTTCTGCGCATTAATTACATTTTAAATAGTTCGTCTTCACGCTTTGATGCGGCATCATCGATGCGCTTGCGGTCAGCATCGGAAAGTTCCTCAATTGCCGGGTCTGCGTACTCCGCATTGATGTCATCCATGGTCGCCGCATTCTGGATCCGTAAAACCACTGCATCGACATAAGAGAGTTCAGCGTCTACAACATCGGCAAACATATCTTCATCAACCTTTTTCGCTTCTTTCTTGGTCAGATCAGCTTGGCGCTGTTGCTCATAGCTGTTTAGATAAGATCGGTGCGCGTCTGTTAAACCTAAGTCTTGCTTGATTTCAAAGCTGATCTGAGACAGTTCTTTAAAAGTCTTGGCATTCGTCAGCTTGACGGAGTACTGTTTTTTTAACTCTGGTGAGCGCGAAGTGTTAACCTTTTGCACTTCTTGTTCTGCAACTGGATCAGGTTCATGCTGTACATCATCAGTCTTTTTTACAGATGTGCCCTCCATTTTTTGACGTTGAGCTTTTACCAGACTCATTAGCTGTTTGCGCTCTTCTTTATCAGCATGATCCATCGCTTGCTCTTCCATTACTTCCAAGTGTGGGATGGTTTTTGCTGTTAATACACCACGTTTAATTTGCGCAAATGTCGGTGCATAATGATCTTCTTGCTCAGCCTGTAGATTTTGTGAGTTATTTTCTTCAAGTGTATTTACTTGAACAGCCGTTTCCTCTTCCTCAGTTTGGCTATTATCCACTGTCACAAAATCACCATCGATCGTTACGCCTTTACCAGATTCAGCAGCATGTGAAACATCCATAGCATTAGCCATTTCTACAGATTGCGGCATGTATTTAAGCAATTGAAGTAATGCCACTTTTTTTGCATAAGCTTCGAAATACTTCTTACTGTAGTGATTTGGCTGAAGTGCTGGAACAACAACCTTTTTGAAATGTGCACGTACTTTTTGTACTGGCCATACTTCAATTACAGCCATTTCAGAATCTTTAACACGACCGATCGCATATACATGCGTTAATTTAGCTTCATCAAATTCGCCACATGGTTTATGGCGGCAGTAAGGTGCATCACCTAGCATGTAATCAAATTCATCACCTTCATAAACTGCACCTGTCCATACAGTGCAACGGCCACCACGGTTCGCTAAATCAACCAGACCTTTCCAACCGGGAATAAAAGTACATTTCTTTTTGTATGGAACAAGATAACCTTGTCCATTCACACCAATCTCTAACCCTAGTTGTGAAGCAATAATGATGCTGGCAAAAATCGTTTTAGGGTCACATTCTTGCAATGCTGGCGTCTGACTAAATGCAGTAAGCGACAAGCGCACCATACGATCAGCATTTAAGTGCTTTGGTAATGCCAGTTCTAGCTGTGATTTGTGCTTCTGCATAAAAGCATTAAAAGAAGCAACAGGGCTAACAGGGCGATTGTTTTGTAATTGAGAGTTCATAGAAATTCCTATTAATTAAATTCGTTTTCGATTGCTTGGTTGAGCATGTATTGCGGTAAAGAGATGTCCTCAAGCTCGGTTGAGTAACCATCCCACTCATCGATTAGTAGCGACTCGGCGAGCAGCTCTTTTGCTTTGTTGTAACGTCTCTCACCGATACTTAAAAACATGTCAGACGCTCGGTATTGCTTGACGTTGAACGGGGCAGAGCTTTCCGCAACCAGAAAAATAAACTCAGGTTTTTCGGCGGTACCGTAATGTTGTTGAAAGCCTTCGCGGTACATAGCTGCTGAAATGTCGTAGCCAAAATCAGCACATGAACGCATGAACTTAAAAGGGCGTGCATCTGTTGAGGTTTTCACATCCAACAGCAGGCCATTTGGTAATGCTTCACACGGCACAATGTGATAGTCAGGACGCACGCGCAGGTTTAGGCCATACACTGGATCAGTGAAGAAGATGCTTGCCTCAGCCATACCGTGATGGTCATGCATCAACTGATAAGAGCTTAAGCCGCGTAGGTTGTTCGCTATACGCTTTGCACCTTGCAGCATGTCTTCATCAATGATGATCTTGCCTTGGTTTGCTGCTTCCCATGCGGCAGCTTCTTCCTTACCTGCTTTCGTGCGACGGTCAAATTTAGGGCCTATCACAAACTCATTTTCGAATTGCTCAGGCTCTAAAAACAGCGTGTGTGCCAGTGTGCCGAAATCGAGGTGCTTTTTCGTCTCACGCTCGTTTTCTTTCAGAATATTGTTTGAATGGAAATGCGCACTTGAACGCAAAATATCCTTCAATTGACTTGAGCTGAACTCTGGGCAAGCGTGATATTCATCATTACTCATGCGCTCAATCAGTGACGTGGTCGAGATTTCGATTAGTGAGTTCACTGTGATGGCTCCTTATACTGAAACTCAGGTAAAGGGATTGGCTCATTCTTATGAAATGCATCGATCATTTCTTGAGTTACTGTTACTGTCTCGTCGTGTTCAATTTCATAAAACGAGATAGCTAGGTTCTTATTTGCCCAAGATTCTAAGAAATCATTCAATTCTTTTTTTGCTGAATCACTTAAACCATCTGCACCTGTATTACCTTCGGCATAACTCCAATCATGCTCATCAAAAATACGGTTTTCATAATTCTCAAGAATTTCATCTGCATCAGGCATGAATTGAAATGGCTCTGGCTTTCTGCTAATTCCAGTTAAAAATGTGTTTCCAACTTCAAGATCACCTTCATCAAACATGTCTTTTAATGCTTTATTTGGTGTTTCATAAGATGACCAATTGTCATCACCGCTGTAACTGAAGATTCGATTTGACATATTCAATTCCCCCAAAACCATTGAACTGCTGCAACTATCGCCATATAAACAACTAAACCAGCGCCTAAAAATCCGAAGAGTTTTAGCGTGTCAATGAAGTTGACCCAAAGCTGTTCGCGTAGGCGAACTTCGTAATCGCTTGGTCGTGGCTGTTTGCTACATGGGCGGGTGGTTTGACTTTCAATTGTTCTCTGTCTCATAATCCGTTTGCTCCTCATCGAGTAAAGAAGTCCCTGTCCGTCGAAAGTAAGGGACTTTTTTTATTGGGTTCGGATTTAGTTTAGTAAACTGAACAAATAGTGTCAATAGTTTTGTTTAGTAAAATGAACTTATGCTTTAGATTGCTGAACTTTTTATTTTTAGGTATAAAAAAACCCACGCTAGGTGGGTAATATTTGTAAATCATTCTAAAGATTATATTTCTTTAGAATTCCTAAGACTTTCTCGTGTCCTGTAGTATTTGTATAGTTTGAATTATACAAATCATTTATAAAAAATGCTTCGTATTGAATCAAGTCAGACATTCTCTCCATATTGGTTGTAATGCCGCCAGTCTTCATAACTTTATCTATTTTTTTATTTTTTACATATATATCAAATAAATAATTTACTATTTCATTATTGGCAGCCATCGGTAATCTAATATTAAAATGAAGTAAAGTTCCTATGAATGATCTTTTCATAAGGGTTTTAGGTGAAAAAAAATATAAGAAATAAGCTACTAATATATTAATGATTTTCATAACTCACCATTTTTCTAAAGAAGATATCTGCCAGATCCATCCAATAATTTGAAAGTCTTGTTCTTTTACCTGGTCGGCAGTTAATTGCATTTCAGGATATTCCTCAGAATTGTCAGAAACTATTCGAATTCCACCGAATGGCAAGTTATACAAGCGTTTGCAGTAAAATAGATTGCCCATACATACGGCAAAAATCTTTCCGTCTTTAATTGTTTTTCTGCCTAAATCGATATGAATTGTATCGCCATCTCGAATAGTTGGTGACATCGAATCACCGTAAACCGTTGCTGCAACTGCATTATCTTTACTTATTGAAAGATTGCGCAAAGTAGATTTAGACATCCGTAACTTGCGCTTTTCATTGGCAATAGCATCGTTTATAGAGCCTGAACCACAGGCAAATGAAAAGTCTTTAAAGAATGGAATCTCTATTTCATCGTCATCTAAAGGGGTGTCACTATCCCAACTTGATACTGGCTGTAAATCTGCCTCAGCACCAGTGAGCAACCAACCAGTTGAAGTTTTTAATAGCTTACACAGTGCGATAAGTCTTTCACCTGTGGGGTTATTTGTTCCACTAATCCAATTAGTAACAGTGCCTTTACTTGCACCTGTAGCAGCAACCAAGTCTTTATGCTGCAAACCATGTTCACGCATTTTTTGAATAATTCTGTCTGATGTTGATTGCATAAAAAAATACCCCTTACGTGTTTAATATACTAAACAAAAAAATTGACCTTTTCCTAAACTTGTAGTTCAATAAACTAAACAAATAGGACTAGGAAACTAAACATGACCGTCGATGATCTAAAAAAATTCTATGAAGCCAAAAATGATGCTGAATTAGCACGCATTCTTGAGCGTGATAGATCAGTTATTGCTTATTGGAGAAAGGGGATCCCTCCACGTACACAGGCCATGTTTGAAGTAATGACTGAAGGAAAGGTCAAAGCTGACAGAAACAAGCTCAGTGGTTGAGGTGCGCTCATGACAGAGAAACTGACGGCGAGCATCACTTTTAAATGTACTGAAGAAATGAAAATCAAGTTAGAGCGTATTGCTCGTTCAAGAAAGCTTAACGGCTCATCAGAGCTGATGCGTAATGCTGCCATGGACATAATCTTCGAAGTGGAGGAGATGCTTAATTGTCTCCAAATGCCTATCGATCTGACCACGTTTACCGAAGATACAAAGAACACTTCTAATTTTGAATTACTCCCTTCGCCACCTATCCGCGATGTAAATCCAAAACCAACAGGCACAAAAAAAGCCCAACTGTTACAGCAGAAGGACTTTTTTGCCGTTCACTCCGAAAAGTAAACGAGGATTTAGCATGAAGAATTTAACAGAACAACAGAACCAAGGCAATCATGACTTTCAAGTAGGTGATTTGGTTGTACTGAATATAGAGGGAACAACCGACGTGTTGCTTGAAATTGTCAACTATATGTACACGCCAGATATGTACCGCGTAAGGGTTTTGGCAACAGGTCAGTTTGGTCCAGCATTCAATACTGATATTCGCCACGCTACCACAGCCGAAATCAATGCAAAACGCCGTCTCACTGCAACCGAGCAGGCAATTGGGGAGGTGTCATGAAATCATCTCTTAATCACAGAAAACTTTGCGAGATTGGAGCGCGTTTTTTAAAGCGTTGTGAATCTTCCAATGGTCATGGTTGTCATTTTGCAATTATCGAAGCGGCTTGCTATGGAGAAAATCCAGACGTTTTCGGCATTCGGCACGGAATTAATAATCATGGCATGGGTACATTTCTACTCGAAGCTAAAATGAGTAGATCGGATTTTCTTGCTGATCGATCTAAGCCGCATCGTATTAACCCCGAGACTGGTGTAGGAAAATATCGGTATTACATCTGTCCTACTGGATTAATTAAGCCTGAGGAACTCCCTAATAAATGGGGGTTAATTTACGTGAGTGAAGGCGGTATTTGTAAAGTAGTTGCAGGGGTATTGTCTGCACCGAAAATTAAATATTTTTGCGAATGGTCGAAAAAAAATAAATCCCATCTGGATCATGGCCAAGTTCAAGAAAATTTCAAAACATTTGCTTTTGAACAGCGAAATTATCAAAACGAATTAAACCTTTTGACCATGGCTTTAGCTCGACTTCAAGACCCTGAAGAATTGCTTTATATGCAGCGTCAAAACATGCGTTTAAAAACCCAACTTGAGCAAAAAGAACAACAGATTCGAAGTCTAGAAAGAGAGCTGAACATGGCTAAATTTCAAAGCAAAAGAATCCGATCTGAATTAGATCAAGTTGTTTTGCAGAATTCTTGAGAGGGGCTGAATCATGAACACAGCAGCGTTGATTCATTTCCCTAAGCCTCAGGATGAAATTAAAGAGGCTAGAAAAAGCATGTATAGCGATAAGTTTGAAAACGGCTATGTAATGTCTAGCCGTTTATATCGAAAAGAGGTCTGGCCGTTCTTAAGTGATGCGGCTAGAAACGTCTATGCGGAACTCGAAAACCGCATTAATGGACACAACAAAGAATCTGATTTTGTGAGCTACTCTCAATTGCAGGGTGGAGAGCTTGAGGGATCAAGGAAAATGGGGCGTACTACAGTCTCAAATGCTTTACAAGAACTCATCAAGTTAGGTGTCATTACAGTAATTGAAGATGGCAAGCAAGGCGTTAAAAAATACCGTTTAAATGACATTTCTTTAGTAGATCGGTTCACTAATAAGACTAGTCTCATTACAAGACCAGTCTCACAGCAAGACCAAGATCAGTCCACTAGTGAGACCGAAACTAGTCCTGTAACTGTACTCACAATAGATAATAAGAATTTATTAGAAAATAAAAAAAAGAAATTGCCTGTGGATAAATCCGAGAAGGATATTTTTTCCAGCTCAGTCGAATATCACCGAGCAGACAAAAATCTCTACAGCCTGATCGAGCTATCGAAAATATACAAAGTTCAAGATGATTTTACAGCACAGGCTCAATCTGAAAATCCAGACATGGCCAAAGATCAGATTTTGAGTGAGTTAAAAAACTTTGCTCAGTGGTCAGTGGCTCAAAGCAAACGCTCAGCACAGGCGTGGATGAACAATTGGGTTTACCGTCTGCAAAAACTCAATGCGCCTAAGGCTAAAACCAAAAGCACAGCCAAAGCACCAGCGGGTAACAGTAAGAAACTGAGCAACAGCCAGATTGATTACTTTGCTTCAAAGCTTTGCAACCACAGCGAATTTGCTTCGATGTACGCAAACGTTGGTGAGACTCAAAAATCATTTGAATCCCGGATTGCAGCAAAACTACGTGATCCTAAAAACCTATCTTCACTCGCTTCATATCTTCGTGATGTTGGCTTCATAGGCAACTTGGAGGACTTCGCATGAAAGCACCTAAGAGCACCACTCACATCGAAACTGACGGCACGTTTTGGAGCAACTGGCAAGGCAATTGGTTTTTCTGGCGCAAGACATTTGGTTGGTGCAGATACGTTGGGCCAGTGAATCAAGCGTTTTTACATAACAAACGAGAAATAGGGGTAAATTCATGAGATGGAGCGAGGAAGTACTAGAAGCGCACTTAAAATCCCACAGAAACCGCGCTGAATTGAGCAGAGTGCGATTAAAAAGTGAAAATGATGCAAAGGTACGTCAACAAGTTAAAACACGCTTAAAACTCAAACCAAAGCCAAATAGCACAGGTGAGGAAAAGCTGATTTTAGATACAGAAATTTGGATGACACCGCCATCAGTAAATAAATATTGGAGCGTCACACGCGGTAAGAAATGGCACTTAAGCCAAAAAGCACAGGATTTTCATAATTACGTTCGTTCTGTTGTACCAAGCTTGAATACAGATATGCGTCTGAAAATGGATGTAACTTTCTATTTTCCAGACCGTAAAACAAGGGATATCGATAACTACTTGAAAGCAACTATCGACAGTTTAGTTAAGTGTCAGTTTTGTCTTGATGATGAGCAATTCGATGTTCTGATTGCACGCCGTGGTGAGTATGTGAAGGGTGGTTTAGTCAAAATTGTTGTTTGGGAAATTTGAGGTGGGAAATGAGTAAAAAACAAAAGTATAACGATGCTGAATACATGCAAGCACTTTTACCATGTCCTGAGTGTGAGTGTGATGAATGCTATGAAGATGGCAATGAAACTGAGTCTGCTGTTATGTGTCCAGATTGCGGATTCGAGGTGGTAACAAACAATGTAGCTAAGTCAAAAAACAAATGGAACAAAATTAAGCGAATCAAAGGCGGTGAAGTATGAAGATCATCCTAATCACATTAGCAATTTCGATTTGGGTCCTTATTTTGGTTGTATTGCTTGGCAAGGCGATCAAATATGGTTTTGAAGATAAAAATATTAGAGCTTCACTTTATTTTCTTACCACCCTTTTTGTTCTTCTTTTGCCATTTGTTTATTTGTCGCGAGGAACATGGCTATGACAAGTTTAAGTGATTTGATAACAGAAACGAATGACCCTCGCGCGCGCGCGCGTTTCGTTAATCGTGAAATGAAAAAGAAGACAAAGGAATTCGTGCTAAAACGCCGTGCCTACAAGCGTCCAGACTTCAACAGAATGATCCTAGACCTGTGCCGATTGGGCTGGACACATGAGACGATTGCACACGTGTTGCCGATCAGTGGTGCGTCTACAGTGAGCGAGTGGGCAAGGGGTGGAATCCCGAACTATGACAACGGCGATGCATTCATAACGCTATGGCATATCGAGACGGGTGTAGATCGATACCCACGCGTTGGTGAGGAGCTTTCGTATAAGTACAAGATTGGCCAGCAAGACTTTTTAGACTTGCTGGATGATGTACTAGAGCAATTAGACAACAGTTGATCTATTAATATTTCGACTGTTAGTTTAGATTCAATGTTTCATAAATTTACTGATGAGGGGCATGTATGAACTTAGATGAACTGATTGAAATAGGAAAAAAAGATTTAGACATTTCCGGTCGAGCTGATCAAGTTAAAAGTAGTTACGAGAAGGCATTAAGTAGTTATTCACTGGCTTTAACTGAAGCTAGAAATAAATTAATTGATATATTCTTTGACGAAGTTGAAGCAATATTTTCAGAGGGTGAAAAATTTGAAATTGAAAATAATAGAGATGTAGCACCCAACAAAAATATTATTATTCAAATAAAGGGCACAGAGATTGAAATAACTTTCACTGTACATGCAGGCAATTTAGAAGAAAAAAACATAAAAATAGAGATGAGGTTGATTAGGGGTAAATCGCAAGACAGAATGCGTATTGAAATGATGTTTGAAAGTGTTGGTAATTACAGACCTCATGAACTACTTAAAAATTTAAAGCATACTGAACTTGATGCAATGAAATTAAAACAGTTGGAAAAAGAAAATCAGGATATTTTGAAAGAAAGAGATAAGCTTAAGTCACTCAATAAATATTCTTATCGTATTTTATCAAGAGAAACTGGTAACCCTATGGGTGGCCTTATTAATCAATCAAACAACTTTAATGATATTTTTGAACGCTGCCTTTCCTTGATGACAATTCTTAATTAAATCACACAGCAAACCTGAACACAGCCCAACGAACACTAACCCTATTCACTTGAGTAGGGTTTTTTTATGGCACGTACAGTCAAAACACCCGGTGCAGCTACAACGTCAGAACCAACGGTCGAAGACGTAAAGACACCGGAAGTCACAAAAACTGTTGAGCAGCAGCCAGCAGACACCACCACACCAGAGCAAACGGCGGCTGATTCTAAAGAGTCAGAAGCGGCAGTCGATCATGCTGCACGTGTAGCTGAATTAGAGCAACTACTAGCCGACACAGAAGCCAAGAACAAAGCGCTTGAAGGCCAGTTACGCCGTGCTGGTACCACTAAACCAACCGAGGCGGCTAAAGCAGATGCAGTGCCTACCGATGGCAGTCCTTATCTAAGCGATAAAGGCTGGACGCGAGGAGCTTAATCATGTGTGGTGGAAAAGTCGTTCGACAAGATCCAGAAGCAGATGCAGCGGCAGCAGCTCAAAAGGCTGTTACTGAAACCAATGCGAAAAAAGCACAGCGTCGCACATCAAATAATACCAGTGCTTTAGGTTCGGCATTGGGTACTGATAGCGCAGCAGTGACAACAAAAACCAAGTTAGGCGGTGGCTAATGAATAAAGACGCTCAAAAGTTTTGCCGTCGCTTGGGTCAATTGAGACTTGAGCGGGCTATGTATGAGTCGCACTGGTCTGAATGCTACAAGTTCGGCGCGCCTGAGCGTCAGCAGAATTTTAGTTCAACTACTGACAACAAGGGTCAGCGTGAGAACGAGCGCGCTGATCTGTACGACTCAACAGCAGCAGATTCAGTGCAAGTACTTACATCGATGATTATGAGCGGTGTAACACCAGCCAATGCGATTTGGTTTAAAGCACAGCCAGATGGCATCGATGATCTATCAGAATTAACCGAAGGTGAACGCTGGCTTGAAGATGTGTGTCAGTTCATTTATCGCAATATTCATGCTGCAAACTTTGACAGTGAAAGCTATGAAACCGTTACAGATATCGTTACAGCAGGCTGGGGCGTTCTGTATATAGACATCGATCGTAAAGCAGGCGGTGGCTATGTGTTTGAGTCGTGGCATCCGGGTAATTGTTTTGTTGCTTCAACCCGTGCCGATGGCCAGATCGATACGATTTATCGTGAACATGAGATGACAGCAGAAGCAATGCTTAGTGAGTACGGCGAGGCTAACTGTCATTATCAAGTTGTACAGATGGCAAGAAGCGCACCAGATACGCGATACAAGATTCTGCATGTGATTGAACCACGTAAACAAATCGGTGCTGGCCAGATCAACACGGCTATGCCTTTTGGCTCATATCACATCGATACAGCAAACAGTCAGATCATGAAAGAGTCAGGTTTTCATGAGTTCCCATGTGCTGTACCACGCTTAAGACGTTTGCCCAATTCGGTTTATGGCGTTGGACAAATGTCAGTCGCTTTGCCAGATGCGAAGACAGCCAATGAATTGATGAAGAACACCGTACGTGCAGCAGATTTACAGATTGGCGGCATGTGGATTGCAGAGGATGACGGCGTACTGAATCCGCATACTGTGCGCATTGGTCCACGTAAAGTGATCATTGCGCATAGTGTTGATTCGATGAAGCGCCTAGACGATGGTACCAGCTTTCAAATATCTGAATTTCTGCTTACCAACTTGCAAGGCAGTATCCGTAAAAAGCTTATGGCAGATCAATTGCCGCCAGTCGGTACACAGCAGATGACAGCAACCGAGATTCACACACGTGTTGAACTCATTCGTCAAATGCTAGGGCCGATGTACGGGCGCTTACAAGTCGAGTATCTCATTTCTATTCTAGATCGCTGTTTTGGCCTTGCTTTGCGTGCTGGTGCATTAGGACAGCCACCGCAAGAGCTTTGGGGCCGTAACCTGTCATTCAAGTTTGTTTCACCCTTTGCATTGGCACAGCGTATGACCGAGGTGATTGCAACAGAGCAATTCATTGCAAGCGTTGGCCAGATGGCAACAGTAGAGCCGACCATTTTGGACAATATCGATTTTGATGCCGTGGCTGTGATTACAGGCACAGGACGGGGTGTACCACAAACGATCATGCGTACATCGGATGAAGTTGTACAGCTTAGACAGGCTCGCCAGAAAGCACAGGAAGAACAGGCAGCACAACAGCAACAAGCCGCAATGCTTGAGAAAGGAGCCGACAATTTAATGAAAGGTATGGGCAACCAGTTATCAAGTGAGGTGATGCAGTGATTTTAACCATAGTTATTTCTGTTCTGATAATTCTTTTCATTATCTCAAGCTTTGGTTTTTTTCATTATTACCAAATTTACAAGAGATACGAATCACGCTGGTGTGAATCACTAGATCAGATAAGTGAGCTTGAGGCGAAAAGATTTGAGCAGTGGGAACGTGCGGAAGTTTTAGAGCAAATAGTGATTGATCTGAAACAAGAACTTTCTGAGCGCCCATTGCCTAAAGCTGATCCAGAGCAGCCCGAAGAACAAGGCACGTTTGTTCGCACACGTAGAGTCAAACGTGCAACCCCTGAAACCTATCGAATTGTCTTTGATTTAGATGCAAACGGCCAGCGCGTGCTTGAGCATTTAACCATGGTTTTTTGTAAGGACGCTTTTGTACCAGATGACAAGGGTGGCGAGCGTCAGACCAGCTACAACTTGGGCGCACAGGGCGTTATCAATTTCATCGTAAACAACATTAATACCGCAAATAACCCAAATTATGAGGAACAAGACAATGACTGATCAAACTACTCAAACAGAAAACAACCAAGAGCAAGCCCAAACACAAACCCAAACTTCTGCATTAGGTGGTGGTCATCAGGGTGAAATTCAGGATGCTGGCGGTCAAGGTGGCGAAGGCGGTCAAGAGCAACAAACCACTGGCGCGCCTGAATCTATCGATGGCTATGAGGTGGACGTAGAAGGCTTTGATTTTGCAGAGTTTAAGGCCATTCCAGAAAATCAGGAATTTCTTGAGCGTGCGCGTGATGCAGGAATAGACAGCAAAACGTTGAACTTCTTCATGGGTGAATACAACCAATTCATTCCACAGCTTTTACAGGGCAATGCTGCACTTGATACGGAGGCATGTGTCACGGCGATGAAGGAAGTTTGGCAGGGCGATACAGATCAGAACTTCGGTTTTGCTCATGCAGCGGCACAGCATGCAATTCAGAACGGCATTTTGACAGCCGAAGAAGTGAATAGCCCTGAGTTTGGTAATAATCCGCTTGTTTTGAAAATGGCCGCGTACTTTGGCCAGCAACTTCAAGAAGATAGACCACCCTCTAATACACAGCAAAGCGGTGGACAAGATATTCAATCATTAATGCAGTCGGAAGCTTACCTGAACGAGAGTCATGCGGATCACAAACGCGTTTATGCCGAAGTTCAAAGCTACTACCAGAAGCAATATAAATAATGGGAGCATTGAATCATGCCAATGGTTAATGAAAATCGAATCACGGCAGCGTTTGTACAGCAGTATCATGACTCGTACGAAGTTGCCGCAATGCAAAATGAATCGCGACTGCTTAAAACGGTTGTGAATAAAGGCAAAATACAAGGTGCATCTTTCACAATCAATGACATGGGCCAAGTCGAAATGCAGGCATCTGGTGCGCGTTTTGGTGCCACAGTGCTTACTATCCCTGACGCTGGCGTTCGTACTGCATTGATGTCAGATTTTGATCTATTTATCCCGATTGAGTCACGTGACTTACCAAAGTTGAAGGCTAATCCGTCAGATAACTATATGAAAAATCTAATTAGTGCCCGAAATCGTAAAACAGATGACATTATTTATCAGGCGATGCTGGGTGGTATAACCCGTAAAACTGTTAATGATGCAGGCGTAGAAAGTATTTCGGTTGTCAATTTGCCGTCAAGTCAAATCATTTTGAATAACTTTGGCACATTGAAGCAGAAGATCATTAAAGCTAAATCATTGTTCCGTAAAAATGAATGTGATGAGCAGCGCGGTGAAAATCTTTATATGCTCTACACGGCTGACATGATGGAAGTGTTCCTTAATGACACCACTTTGACCAACGCAGATTATCTTAAAGTAGAGATGCTTCAGGAAGGTCGAGTAGGTACTAAATGGCTTGGTGTGGAATGGATTCCATACGAAAAGGTTAACAATGGTGCGGGTGGTGCAGCCGAAGCACGTACAGCAATGTATGCAGGTACGGCGGTTCACTTTGGTGATGCCGATATTACTGGCTTTGATATTTCAACTCGTCCAGATTTGAAAAACATTAAGCAGGTTGGTGGTGTTCACTCTTTCGGTGCAGGCCGTGCCAACGAAGTGAAAGTGGTTGCAATCGACTACTCACGTTCAGCTTAAACCCTGTTCCCATCACCTTCGGGTGGTGGGTTTTTTTATTCTCAAATTATTGGTGAACGTCATGTCTAATGAAAAAGAAATTGAAAATGAAATCCAAGAAAAAGGTTTAAATGCGCCACGTTTAACGCCTGATCATATCGATAATCAAATTGTTTCAGAAATCTATATTACTGGTTATGACGCAATTAATGCTGCTATGAACAGTTCGACTGGTCTTATTATTTCAAAGTACAAAGAAGGTGTTGATTTATTAGCGCCAGCAGAAACTTTAACTTTTTGTATTTTGATCCTGAAAAACGGTTTTACTGTCACAGGTGAATCAGCGTGTGCAAGTCCTGAAAACTTCAATGCTGAAATTGGCCGAAAAATTGCGCGTGAAAATGCACGTAATAAAATTTGGCAACTTGAAGGTTATCTGCTCAAAGAAAAACTATATACAGCAAAGCATTGTTCAGATGAGCGCCCTTGTGTTAATTGCTTTTCTGATCAAGGAAAATGTTTAAAAAGTCCTAACTAACACACAATAAACCCTACCAAAACCCCTGTCATGATGAAAAAAATGATAGGGGTTTTTCTTATGCCAACCACCAAAGTTACGCTAACCACAACACCGAAACAGGTCACAGACGGTTCTACAGGTGTTCGAATTCAAAGTACTCGTTATAAATTTCGATGGGTGGCTTCAACCGCTGCACCGACAGACCTGAGTTTCTATGTTGTTGATCAGGATGTTTATATCGAAGGTAAAGGCCCAATCTGGGCATGGGCAGAGCAGCAATATGTCGGCGATGTCACGGTGACCTAAATGATTAAAGGCAAACATACACGCATCGCAGGCGGTGCAAAATTCTGGTCTGGTAATACGGCGATGGTCGGTGGGCTGATCAGTAAGCCGGTCATCATCAATCAGCAAAACTTCGTCTCGTCACCAAGTATGCCAAGCTGGTTGACTCTGACACGCTTATCGACTGCAACACGGTTTGATAATACAGGTACGCTTGTTGATGTTGCGGCTGATACTGCACGATTTGACTATGCTTACAATGGATCAAGCTGGGCTAATCAAGGGCTATTGCTTGAGAAGCAAAGTACAAATCTACAAAGAAACTCTACTGGTGATCAATTAGCAAGTTGGACTGTAAATAGTGCATCCAATACAACTTTAGCCGCTGCATCTACAAATTTTGCAGGGGTCAGTGGCGCTCGGATAAGCGGGACCTCAACAGGCACGAATTTTTCAAGAGCAATATTACCCGCCAAGGCTATTTCAGTGGGTGATGTATTAACAATATCTTTTCGAGCCTCACTAGGTACATCTGGAAATATTAAATGTGGTTTCGGAGTGGTAGGTAGCGAGGGATACCATTTAAATAATGGATCTTGGACTACTGGATCGGCTGCAAACTACACTATTTCTAATGCTTTCGGTGTAATTGAAAACGGAATTGCCAGAGTTAAATACACTTTAAATGTAAATACTGCGCATGCCGGTTTGCCATCTTTTGTTGGTACAAACAACAGTGGCGCTGTATACAACGATATTTATTGGGTGCAATTAGAAAATTTACCTTATGCCAGTTCATTTATTAAAACAACAAGTGCACAAGTAACACGCGCACAAGACAACTTGCAACTTAACATCTCAAACTATACAGGCTCTATCAAGCTGACTTACAAGCGCCAAGACACTGATGCAACAGAATCAACTTGGATCGATCTCACAAATGCAACTAATCCAACCCTCACCAACAGTGTTGCAGTCGGTATCTGGCTACAAAACATAGCGGTTTACAACCGAACTTTGACAGCGCAGGAGAAAGCAAATGCATAGATATTACTTACGCTTTGCTGATAAAGCGCACGCTGATTCAATCATCGCTAATTTAAAGCACGATGTGATAAACGTTGCAGTTGATGAGATTGGAACGCTATTTGATTCAGTTGCTACAGATCAGACCGGTGACGATGGTGAAGTTATCTATGAGTCAATCGCTAAAGATGGCTATCACGTCAATGTGATTTCACGTTATGAAATTGCATTTGATCCTGAGCTTGTTGTGAATCCTTCAGAGCCTCAAGTTACATTTGCTTAATACACAATAAATCAGACTTTAGACCCGCTCAATATAATCAAAATTGAGCGGGTTTTTCACTATGACAACTACAAATGTATCAGTTTGCAATCAGGCGCTTGGCATGATTGGGGCCAAATCAATCATATCTTTTGAAGAAAACACGGAGAATGCACGGCGATGTGCTGCAATCTATGACCAGACACGTAAAGCACTGCTACGTATGCATCCGTGGTCATTTGCGAAAAGCCGTGAACAATTGGCTCCAGTTGCCACCTATCCAACTTTTGGTTATCAGCATGCATTTCCCTTGCCTAAAGACTTTCTTCGCATCATTGACACAGGTCAGATCGAGTATGAGATCGAGGGCCGTCATATTCTAGCCAATACAAATCTGATCAATCTTGTCTATGTACGTGATGAGCAAAACGAAGATGTGTGGGACTCACTTTTTAGTGAGTGCATGGCGCTATATTTGGTCAATAAGCTTGCAAAACCAATCACTGGTAGCAGTGCCGAAGGCGATAGTGCATGGCAAAAATTACAAAACATGCTGAAACAGGCGCGGGCAATTAATGGCCAAGAAAGACCGTCTCAAGACTTTGCAGCAAACTATGAGCCTCGTTTATGGGGAGTGCGCTACTAATGAAACAGTATGTCATCAAGAATAATTTTAGTGCTGGTGAGTTAGCTCCAACACTCTATACACGTACAGATATTCAACAGTACGGTAATGGTGCAAAAAAACTAAAAAATGTAATTCCATTGGTAGAGGGCGGTATTCGTAAAAGACCGGGCACGTATTTCATTGAGCAAAATCAGGATGCAGTACGCCTGATCCCGTTTGTTGTGAACTCAAACAAAGCATACATGCTGATTTTAAAACCTCAGCTTATACAGATTTTTGACCCACGTCTTAAGCTTGTCGTTGCATCGATTGCCACGCCGTACACCGCCCAGCAGATTCAGGAAGTGCAATTTGTACAATATCGCTATGAGATGTTTTTCACGCATAGTGATGTGCCTGTACAACGCTTTCGTTGCTCGACAGACTTCACAAATTGGGAATTTTCGCAATTCATATACACCAACACGCCGACCGATGCCGAGGGCGCACGTAGTCCATTTCGTAAGGGAAAGCCAAGTGGTAAAGATGTTGGATCTATTATCTCATTTGCATTGGATGGGATCAGCGCTTGGGTACTGACAACAACCTATTTAACTGGTGATGTCATTTCGTACAACAGTCGTTTGTATCAAGCTTTAAGAGATAATGATGGGCGTCAACCAGACACATCACCGATATATTGGGGTGAAGTATCAAGCGACTCAAGCGGATTTACGGCCAGTGATGTGGGTAAATTTATTGATGTGAACGGCGGTATTATTCGGATCACTCAATTTGTAAGTGTGAATCAAGTTAATGGCGAGATTCTTGTAAAGCTTGAATCGGATGTGAAAGCGATTGAGCGGGCATGGACCATACTACCACCAGCGTTTAATAGCACAGACGGTTACCCGAAGTGCTGCACGTACTTCAAACAGCGTTTAGTGCTGGCCAATACAAAAAAAGCACCAAATAAAATCTGGTTTAGCGCCGTGGGTGGCAACGGTAATTTTCTTGAAACGACTGAAGACGGCGACGCGTTTAGCGTAGTGTCTGCATCTGGTCTGGCCAACAGCATTCTATTCTTGGAAGCACAGCGCGGTGTAGTGTGCCTAACGTCTGGTGGTGAGTACATGGTCACAAGTGACGGGGCTTTAACTCCAACAACGGTAAACATCAACGAGCATACAGCTTACGGCTGCTATCCGCTTACTCGTCCTTGCCGTGTCGGCAACGAGATTCTGTTTATTCAGCGTGGCGGTGAGCGCTTACGTGCATTGTCATATCGCTATGAAGTGGACGGATTAGTATCACCAGAGATTAGCGCGTTATCGTCACACATTGGTGAGCTGCACGGCGGGATCAATGAAATCTGTTATCAACAGGAACCAGAGAGCATTGTGTGGTGCGTCTTAGGCGATGGCCAAGTGGCATCGATCACATTCAACCGTGACCAAGAAGTAATTGCATGGGCCAATCAGGATTTTGGTGGGATCGTGAAAAGCATGTGTTCTGTGCCCACTGGTTTAGGCTCAGACCTGTGTTTCATGTTGGTTAGCCGCAATGGTACCACTTGCTTAGAACAAGTCTCTTTTGATGCGTTTATGGACTCTCAGCGCACAGTCACACTTGCAAGCAATACATTAAGTAAATCAGGATTTGCTTATTTGAGCGACTTGTCTGTCAATCAAAAAAATGGCGAGTCGATTTACTTTATTGATTTTGTTGATTCTGAAACGGAAATGAATTTTCAAGGAATGTCTGGTCAATCGATCAATTTTGGCCAAACGATTCATAGTGAAGCGGTATTGTTCCCACCTGAATTAAGCCAGAACCCATCATCGACCTTGCTATTTAAAGCAAAAATAGACCGTACATCTTTCTTTTTTAACAAGACGCTGGCACCTGAGCTGAACGGCGAACTATTAGAACTATTTGAATTTGATGATACCCCGATGGATTCACAAGCACCACGTACAGGGTATCACTTGATCGAGGGTGGAGATTGGACGGACTTGCATTCGGTACCAATTGTGATAACACACAACAAACCTCTTCCTTTTCACTTGCAAGCTGTAGCCATGCAACTATCGATCAATGAGAGATAATCATGGAATTACGTGTAGCCACCAATGATGACATTCCCACACTGGTAAAGATGGGCCAGTTATTCGCAAAAGAATCTCCAATCTACCGCGTCCGTGGCTTTATTCCCGAAAAAGCAGCGGCGCATTTTGATCATGTTATCAACGGTGGTGGCGTCATTTTCTTGGCTGAAAAGAACGGCGTTATCCTGGGGGGATTCGTTGGTGGTGTGGCCACGGATTGGCAGTCTGACTACAAGATTGCTTTTGATTATGTGGTCTATGTTAGCCCGGATGAACGCGGTCAAGGCATTGCACGTGCATTGGCTCAGTGCTTTGAATTCTGGGCCAAAGAAGTTGGCGCCAATCGAGTACAGTGCGGTACAAGCATTATGGTAAATACTGAACACACGATCAAGATGTATGAATCTCTTGGGTTTTCGAAAGTTGGTGTGTTTCTGGAAAAGGAGATTTAAACATGGCAGCAGTCGCAGCACTCCCGCTATTAGCCCAAGTCGCAATGGCAACATCGGTTGCATCTACAGCACTCGCGGGCTACTCAGCATATACAACGAATCGAACACAAGCAAAGCAAGCCAAAGCAGATGCAGAGGCCGCACAAGGCGCGGGACGAGTTGAAGCAGCGCGCATTCGTGACAACGTGGCCAAACAACAATCAAGCGCACGTGCAGCAGCCGCAGAAAATGGCTTGAGCGTAGGCGATGGTACCGCAGTTACGATCAATGACAAGATCGAGCAAGGCGGGCAATACGATGCGGCAATGGCTGAAATCTCAGGATTCAACTCATCGCAACGTTTACGAGCCGAAGCAAAAACATATCGCAATCAAGCGAATATGGCAGCAGCAACCACGGCATTAAACATGGCCTCAGCAGGGCTTAATTCATCAAGAGGCTGGAAGTAATGGCTAAAATCCCAGTAGGCAATTTTGGTAATGCCATGCCCCAAGTGCAACGTATTCAAATGCCGCAAGATCAAAGCGGCCAAATGCTTGCTGGGGCATTGCAAAACATCTCAAACACAACCAGTCAGCTTGCACAAAAGCAGGACGAGCAACAGCGTCAACAAGAAGTATCAGCCAAGAATTTAGAGCTGTACAACAATCAGCTACAGGCCAAAGAAGGACAGCTTAAGCTTGATGAAACATTGACAGGCGACTTTAGCGACAAAGTGAGCGAGATTAAAAACCGTGTCGGCAATGGTGAAATTAATGCAAAACAGGCAGATGAAGAACTAAACACATGGTCTAGTGAGCGTTTCAATCAGTTAAAAACAGATTTACCCGGACACGCTCAGCAAGATTTACAACGATATTGGGATTCAAACGTCAATCGACAACGATCCGCTTTTGTGCCGCTACAACTTCGAGCCGATGAGCAAAAAGGCGCTGTTTTGGGTGAGCGTTATTTTGATGTATCAACCCGAATGAATCGTGATGAGGGTAAAAACTACTTACTGCAGAACCTTTCTTCACTGCCGTTAGGACAGGCAGAAAAAGAAAAAATGATGCTAAAGTACGAAACTACACGCGACATGATCGAAGTCAATAACGACATCACCAATGCGATTTCATCAAATGATATCAGTGCATTAGAGACAACAGCGGCCAACCTTAAAGATAAAAAGTATTTGGATGGCAGCGTAGTACAAAAGTATCGTACCGAGATTGCCAGCAAGATCGCTACGCTTCAGCAAAAACAACAGGTCAATGAGAATAAACGGCTCAATGAAGCTGAAAAAGTGCTGAATGATTTTAAACAAAATGTACTCACTGGCCAGAACCTTGACTTAAGTTATCAAAACAATGTTGAAACAGCGGTGAAGGGTACAGCGCTTGAAGGCGAGTATGAGTTTTATAAAAAACAATCGTCTGACTTTATTCGATTTTCAAAGCTATCGACCAATCAACAATTGGCCGAGATCAATCAGCGCAAGGTTAAACAGAAAGAATCATCGAGCGCCGATCCAGTAGAAGACAATAAAATCTTGAGTACATATCAAAGTATTTACGATGCCAAACTAAAAACCAATAAAGAAAATCCGACTCAGGCATTGCGCGAGAAGGGTATTCAATTGCCTGAAGTCAATGCGCTGGATATGAAAGTTAACCCCGCTCAATTTACGCAAAACCTTGTCACCATTGGTTCTTATCAGGTGGCTCAGCGTAATGTTGATTCGAATGCGACGATTAAGCCTATCCCGAATGAAGTACTTTCAGACGCAAAAAAATCATGGGAAGAGGCCACACCGAATCAAAAGATTGATTTGATCAGTAACTTGATTAGTCAAAGCCGTGGCATTAAAGGCGGGGATCGTATTTGGGGCGCTGCAATTGGTCAGTTAAGCAATGGTGATCAGGCGTACACAATGGCAGGCGTGGCACGTATGAATAACTTTCGTTCGGATGCTGGGCTTGATGTTGCAACGGCGATTGTCGCGGGCAAACAGGCGCTTAAAAATAAGCAAATGATTCAGCCTAAGGATGATGTGCTTAAGCAAAAATTTAATGAGTATGTCGGGCAGTCTGTGTCAGGTGAAACGGCCAACATGACTTATGCAGCCTTTCAGTCAATTTATGCGTATCTCACTGAAGCGCGCGGGCAGCAACACAAGGACGCCGACGAATACAAAAAAGATATTGGTGATACGGCATTGTCACTGGCAACGGGTGGAACCTATAGCCAAGACGGTAATTTCAAAGACTACAACAACAATAAAATCGGTGATTGGAAAGTCTCAAAGCCTTACGGCATGGCTGATTCAACTTTTGAGGCAAAAATACAATCTGGCTATAAAACCATCTCACAGCAAACAGGCATACCAGTCAATGAGCTGCAAAACTTTCGCTTGTCTCGATCAAAAAAAACTACGCCGCAAGGTGAGCTTATGTATGACCTACTCAATGAGCGTGGTAATCAGCTCGTTGTTAAAGGTCATGAATGGCGTATTCGTTTGCAAGGGGTCACAAAATGAGTAACTGGTTATCAGGTGTCACAAGTGATGAACAACAGCAAATAGACACGCTTAATGAGAAAGGGGTTACAGGAAAAGACACACGCCAGAAGTCTGAACCCGCTTTATTCGATGGCGCTGTTTCAGCGCCGTTTCGTGGTGCGGTCGCTGGTCTGGTTAAAACTTATGACACGGTCACACAACCCATTAATCGTGTTTTAGATCATGTTGAATACAGTATTGATGATGTCAAAAACGGCGGCTTGGATGGGCCATTAAACGTAAATGAAAAATCATTTAAAGATTTCCATCAAGATAAAAATACCGAGCGTTCTAACAAACTGATTTATGAAGTTCACCAGTTAGAAGATTTTCAAAATACAGGAACAGTAGGCAATATTGCTTTTGGTATAACGGACTTCATTACAAGAGCGGGTTTAGGTGCTTTGGTGGGCGGTCTTCCCGGTGCAGCCGCAACGGTTGGAACATCGACAGGCAGTTTTAAATACCAAGAACTAAAGCATGACGGTGTGGATACAAACACAGCGATCGGTGTGGCTGGCTTAAATGCCATTGGTGATGCCGTTGCAACTGCCTTACCTATCTCGTATGGCTTTCGTGGCACAGGTGGGCTGCTCAAAGATGCGGCTTTGTCGATTGGTGGCGGTGTTGCAGTTGGCTCAGGTGTACAGGCAGTAAGTGGAGAAATTTTAAAATCTCAAGATTACAACAAGGCAGCTCAACGCTACACTGTGACAGGTGAAACTCTAGCAACAGATATTGCGCTAAATGCGCTCATGTTCGGTGGTGCAAGATATTTCCGTAGTCGCTCGTCTAATCTTGATCAAGCAGTTGATACAGAAATCAATCAACTCAATGCAGATCAGTTAGAAACGCGTCAAGATGCAATACACGAAACGCTTGTACGCAATGAAATGGAATTTGAAGATACAACACTTCCAGTTCTCACCGATAGCCCTGTAGAAATCAATAATCACTATCGAAACTTGGATACAGCCACAGCCCAAATTCTAAATGGCCAGACTGTGAATGTGCCAACTTCGGTCAAAGGTGAAGCCAAAAAGCAAAGCATAGATTTTGCTAACAGTGCCTTGCCTGCATCTGCTAAACAACTGGCTTTAAAGGCTCAACAGTCGGGCATTGATCCGGGTGTTGCTCTCACTATTTCACACATTGAAACAGGTGGGAAATTTAATGCAGATGCACAAAATAGCACATCGTCTGCTAATGGTATTTTTCAAGTCATCGACTCATCTTGGAAACGCTTAGGCGGTGGTAATCGAGCTGATCTAAACGAGCAAATCCGTATTGGCCTTAAGCACATCAAGGAAACCAATACCTACATGGCCAAACAGCTAGGCCGTGATCCTGTAGGGAGTGAGCAGTATTTAGGGCACTTACTTGGCCCAGCGGGAGCAACCAAAGTTTTAAAAGCTGATCCGAATTCGCCTTTAATCGATGTGGTACGTTCTTATGATCCAAAAAATGCCAATGCGATTGTGAAAAACAACGGCATGGCTGGCATGACCGCAGGCGAGGCGATCAATAAATGGCGTGGCAAGTGGAACCAGTTAAGTGCGCGTTATGGTGATACCAGTACAGCTATGGGAATGGATGGCTCAAGCTATAACTTCTCTTATGAGATTAAAGATTTAAATGATCTGATTGCATCGAATGACCAGTTATACGGTATTAATCCTGCTTATCCAGCAGAGCTACAACCACGTGACCGGACACGCGAAGCATCACGTCAACAGGTTGAGGACATGGCCGCAGATTTAAAACCTGAGTGGCTCGGCGAATCTCCAATGTTGTCCAATGGTGCACCAATTATTGGCCTCGACAATGTAGTCGAATCAGGTAATGGCCGAACATTGGCGATTGGTAAAGCATACGAAAATGGCCGATCAGATGCATACCGTGAATATGTACAGAATTGGGCGAATGAAAGAGGCATGGATATATCAGGCGTAAATCAGCCTGTTTTAGTGCGTACACGCTTAAGTGATGTGAATCGTGTAGAGTTCGCCAGACTTGCCAATGAATCCGATGTAGCGCAAATGAGCGCGTCTGAGCGTGCGCGCACAGATGCAGACCGTCTACCCGATGCGTCTATGCTCAAAACAAATAGTGACGGCTCACTCAATATCGATAGCTCAATGGATTTTATCCGTGGCTTTGTAGACCAGTTGCCGCAGTCTGAACGTGGTGCAGTCATCACAAGTGATGGTCGTTTGTCACAGGATGGGAAAAAACGGATTGAATCTGCCATTGCACAGCGGGCTTATGATGATCCGAACCTAATCGCACGCTTGTCAGAAAACCTAGACGATACATCCAAAAATGTATTGAATGCATTGTTGCGAAATGCGCCACATCTTGCACAGCTTAATGATTTAGTGAAACAGGGCGGTCGCTTTGAAAACACGATTGCTCAAGACTTGGCACAAGCTGCTCAGAAGCTATCTGACTTGAAAGCCAATGATTTACCAGTACGTGATTATCTCAACCAAAACCAACTTATTGACGATGGGCTTAGTGATGGAGCAAGACGATTTCTTGAGGTCTTTGATCAAAACAGCAAGAGTGCAAAGGCGATTAGTCAATCCATTGCAGATGAGATTCAGGCCGTTGAGCGCATGGGCGACCCGCGACAAGGCAGTTTATTTGGTGACACACCAGAAGGCAAAGCCGCGCTTGATGTGATTTATTCTAATCCTGATATGCCTGTTTCACGTAGTCGAACTGGTGCCGATGGCCAGCCAGAGGAATATACAACGACGATGCGCGAGTATCTTGCAGATTTGGAAGCAGAAGCGAAACAGGCTGATCTTGATACACTTGCAGCGCAAACAGCTTTAAACTGTGCTTTGCAGTTTGGTTAATGTATACTTAACTTGTGGCTAGGGTAGCTCCTGAACATCGCACACCCATGCGACCGCCACACTTCTTAATGGGTATTTAATAGGGTGTTAAAATGATCGATTTTACGAAGATTAATAAATGTATTGAAGAAGAAATAGATAAAAGAGTTGAATACCTATACAACAGAGATATAGATAATTCTATTAAAGAAAGTTTAAAATCTTGTGAAGTATATTTTATGGCAAATGAAGATTTGGAAATTCAAACACAAGATGATTTTCAAGTCGCTATATACAATAATGATCTTAATATTATAACAGGTCATGAAAAAGCGGTAGATATCATACTTCAAGATATGCAAGGTTATGTTGGTGATCTTGAAGACATTAACGCATTTGAAAAACTTTGGCTTAAGCTACATAATCAAGTTATTGAAAAGTTAGAAGATGCAAAAAAGGTAAGCAAGTAAAACCTGAATAACGGAGCGATACAGGAATTCCTGTATCGCTTAAGGTAAATCTTTTACCCAACAAACCCCAACAAACTAAATGCTCAGATAGCTAAAACTATTTGAGCATTTTTTTATGGCCATGAAAGATCAATGCAAACAAGCCGTAGCACAGGCACTTGGCAAGCAATCACTCTCAGCGCAAGAAGCCGCCAATATTGAAGCGCGTATCAATGAGACAATGCGCAACATGGCCCGCCGTGACGTACAGAAATGGCGTAATTTATCGGATGCTGAAAGACTGACCGAAGCATCAAAGCAAGTGGCAATCGATATACAAGAGCAGCTTGCACGTAAAAATAAAATTGCTTTTCAGGATATTCTTACTCAATCCAAGAACCTAGCTGCATTAGATCATGACCGGCTTACATCAATGGAGGTGGTAGATCGAATGGTGGCGGCGCACGGTGATATGTCAGGCATTCAATCTATTAACTCCAAAGCACGTGCCATAGCTGCAATTTATCGCGGTGATCTTGTAGATTTTTATACAAATGTAAAAGGTGCAGCGGGCATATTTACCGATGCAGAATTGGTTCAAAAGATTGTGCGTGAGCGTTTTGGCGATAGCACAGGCGACCCACTGGCTAAAAAAATCAGCGACAAAATGGGCGATGTGTTTGAAACCATGCGAGAACGTTTTAATCGAAATGGCGGTGATATTGGAAAGCTAGACAATTGGGGGATGCCACAGACTCATAACTTGGCCAAGATTGCCAAAGCGGGTAAAGATGCTTGGGTTAGTCGCGCTGAATCGCTGATTGATACCCGGCAATATGTAAAAGAAAACGGCGATTACTACAGCCAGCAAGAAATACGCTCGTTGCTTGAATATACCTATGACACATTATCTAGTGATGGCGCAAACAAAATTGAAGTTGGTCGTCAACGTGCAGGCGGCGGCACATCTAAAGTGACTAATCGCAACGCTGAAAGCCGTGTACTGCATTTTAAAGATGCGAATGCTTGGCTTGAATATCAAAACGAATTTGGCGGCATGCAATTTGTGGATCTTGTAGAGGCACATATCAATGGCCTATCCAAAGACATTGCCATGGTCGAAAATTTAGGAAGTAACCCAAAAACCGCTTTAAAGATTTTAATGGATGCGGCAGAAAATAAAGATTGGTCCAAAGGTATTGACCACGGTACCACGGAAAAATCTCGCAAACGCGCACAGGTTATGTTTGACGAGTTTAGCGGCGGCATTACACCGCAATCTGAAGTTTTAGCAAATCTTGGGTTGGCTTACAGATCGCTTAATGTAGCGTCTTTACTTGGTGGTACCACAATTGCTTCTATCGCAGATCAGGCAACCATTGCAAAAACAGCACACGTACACGGCTTATCTTACCGTCAGACATTTGGTGAACTGGTCAGCCAATTAAACCCAGCTAACAAAGCAGATCGAGAGCTTGCACACAGCTTAGGATTGGCCACAGAAGAAATGCTAGGCTCTATTGCCCGCTGGTCTGACGATGGCCTCACCGCAACACATGGTAAGTCTGAAAAATTGGCTCGTATATCCAGTGCTTTAGCGACTCAGGTATTACGTGTATCTGGATTGAATGCGCTTACATCTGCTTCAAAAGTCGGATTTACGAAAATGCTTATGAACAAGTACGGCACACTTAGCCGCACAAAATCATGGGATCAGCTCGACGCAATGGATCGTGAATTATTGTCTGGCACTGGATTAGATGAGCGTGCTTGGAAAATATTCCAGCTTGCCGAACCAGTTGTTGACCGCAAAGGCAATCAGCTTATGTCCGCACGTTCGATTTATGAAATTCCAGATAATCAGCTTACAGCCTATGGTGACCCAAAACGTGTAAAAGATGAAGTTGCCTCACAGCTTCAAGCGCACTTGATGGATGAGCAGGGCATGGCTGTGATTGAGGCGGGATTACGCGAACGTACATGGTTACAGGTGGGAGCCAAGGGAACCATTACAGGTGAGATTTTCAAAGGGATCACTCAGTTTAAATCATTCTCTGCTGCATTCATGATGCGTCAGGGAAGCCGTACATTCTCACAAGACGGCTTAAAAGGTAAGGCTGCTTATGGTGTACCGCTATTTGTGACTATGACACTGCTCGGTGGCTTGGTTGTTCAGTTACGCGAATTGATCAATGGCAATGATCCTCAGACGATGTGGGACAGTGACGATCCTAAAAAAACAGGATCATTCTTTTTGCGTTCTGTTGTCGCTGGCGGTGGCTTACCTGTGTTGGGTGACATCTTAGCGGCTGGTGTGGATACTTCTGGCCGTGATGCCAATTCTTTTGTCGCAGGGCCATTAGGCGGGGATTTCACTACATTGCTGGGTTTAACTGTCGGCAACCTAACCCAGTACAATGAGGGCCGAGACACCAATTTTGGCAATGAAGCATTCAAATTTGCCAAAGGCAAAATACCGGCCCAAAACTTGTGGTACACCAAAGCCGTGATTAATCGAATGGTTTTTGATAATATTCAAGATACAATTGCACCAGGTTATCGTGAGAAAGCCTTACGTAAAGCCGAGAAGAAATTAGACCGTAGTCGCTATTTAGGTGACTTTAATTGGAATGATTTAAGTTTTGAAGATACAAGAGCGCCAGATGTTGAGAAAGTAGTTAAATGAAAAAAGGCGCTTAATGCGCCTTTTTATTATCGACCGCCTGCTCGTCTATCAGCTGCACGATCTCCACATGATGAGCCATCTTTAGCCTTTTCCCAGCTATGATCGCATGACCCTGCAAAGGTTGATCCAATTGGTAAAGCAACTAGAATTGCCAGAATTAGTGTTTTCATTTTTTCCCTACGTTTTTGTTATTGAGAAATTAATATATAGCAAAGCAGATTTTATGCAAAGTTATTTACCCAACAAATCCTATGAGTATCCCCCTTATAAGTCACTTATACAGGGGGATTTTTATGTCTAAAGAAAAGAAAGTCGGTCACTTAAAACCTGAAACCAAAGAGAAGTTGGAACTATGCCTTGAAATGGCTGCAACGGACACAGTCGATTTAATGACAGAAGCTTATGGTAAAGATATCTTTGATAAAGAAGGACGCGGCGATAAAGTTTGGCTGTATAAGGGCGCTAAAGAGGCTCTTACATGCATGGAAAAACTTAAGCGTATCTTGAATGATGATGAGCTTGCTGTGGGTGATCCGAACGATAGAAAGATTACACCAGAAATGCAGGCAGCAAAGCTTTTAGAGGATGTTGCCAAGAAACTTGAAGCGCGCAAACAGCGCCCGAGTTAATCATGATTCAGGTTGGTTTTGCTGCGTTCTATCTGGTTTATGCTGAAACATTAAACTGGGTGGTGCCTGATTTTCATCTAGACGTCTGTGACTTTCTGGAAGATTACGGCTCACTCGGTTTATTGATGATGCCGCGTGGCCACGGCAAATCAACCATTCTTGATATTTATAACGCTTGGAAGCTGTACAACAATCCAAACCATTTGATTTTACATCAAGGTGCTACTGATCCAGATGCCTACAAAGTCAGTCGTGGTACTGAGCAAGTACTTGAGCGGCACCCATTGTGCCAGCTTTTCAATATTAAAAAAGAACGTGGCGAAACACAGAAATGGTGGGTTACTGGTTCAAATGATGTGCGTCATGGATCTATTCATGCACGCGGTATCATGTCGAATGTAACTGGTTCACGTGCAAATGAAATCCAGAATGATGACGTTGAGGTGCCGGGCAACATCGGTACACCTGAAGCACGTGAAAAGCTACGCTATCGACTTGGTGAACAAACTTTTATTTTGATACCCGGTGGTCAAGAGCTTTATGTTGGTACACCGCATACGCATGACTCACTGTATTCAGAAATTATGCTCAATCCAGATGCCAAGTGCCTTGTCTTTCGAATGTTTGAAAAAGAAAAACGCATTGAGCAAGTCATTCAAGCCGCTGTTGATTTTAAGCCAGTCTATATTTTTAGTGGCATTGGCCGCAGATCAAAACTTCTTGTTGAAAACCAAGACTATCAGGTCGTACAAAAGGGTACGGGCTACTTCATCACATTTGATGAATCTCACTCACTGATCGATATCTATAGCGAAGCACTATGGCCAGAACGCTTTACGCCTAAAGAAATGCAAAAGCGTCGCCGTAAATGCCGAACGCTAAACGAGTGGGATTCACAGTATCAGTTACATGCTAAACCTGTGGGGGATGTGAGATTGAACCCAGATAAAATGATTCCGTATGACTGCGAGCCAGTTTTAACTCGTGCAAATGGCACATGGCGCATGACGCTGGGCGAACGTCAAATTGTGGGCGTTACATGCTCATGGGACCCAAGTTCTGGCAAAACCAAATCTGACGTTTCAGCAGTTGAATTAGTGCTGCATGACGACCTTGGTAATAAGTATTGGCATCGATCGATTGAGCTGACTGGCGAAGTTGTTAAGACAGATGAACAGGGCAACATTATGGGTGGTCAGGTTTGGCAACTCTGTGACTTGATTGAAGAGTTTAATATTCCAAAAGTCACCATCGAGACAAACGGTATTGGTAACTTTGCACCAGCAGCATTAAAAGGTGCATTAAAGAAACGCCGTATTCGTTGTGGTGTGACTGAGCAGCATTCTACCCAAGCCAAGAACAAGCGCATCTTAGAGGGCTTAGAAGGGCCTCTAATCTCTGGCATGCTTTGGGTGCATGTGTCTGTGGTTGACACCGAAGATGGTGAAAACACATCAAAACAGTACAAGCAAATGCAGCAATTTAACCCAGCTCTATCAGATCAAGAAGATGATCATCTCGACTCACTTGCGCGTGCTGTCACTGATTCACCTGAGCGCGTCGGCAAAATACACAGAACAACGGAATCTAATGAGCGGCCTAATTGGAGGACAGACGGTGGAGTCGTAGAAGCCACCTTAGATTTTAATGATTAGGTGATGATATGGCAGTAGCAAACCAGACGCCGTATAAAGAATATATCGGCAACGGCACGACTAAAATTTTTCCGCTTGAATTTGATTGCGACGATGCCGATCATCTCATTGTTAAAGTGAATGATATTGATATTCCAGCGCTGAATAACTGGTCTTTGAATACAAATACGGGTTCCGTTGTATTTGCTATTGCACCTATTACACAATCTAAAATCATTCTTCAGCGGGATACACCGCTTGTACGAGATACAGATTACCAGACCTACAATAACTCACTACGGCCACAACCAGTAAACAATGATTTCGATAAAATCTGGCTTAAACTTCAAGAGCTTGGCGTAACTAACTGGCTCACGGATACCGATATTAAAAATCTGTCCGCATATGTGAACTCACTCAATGAAGAAACACGGGATGATTTTTTTAATAAGCTAGGTAATCTTGAACAGAACACCAATGCAATGCTTCAAGAGGCCATTAAAAACGGTGCTGTAAGTGCTTTGGCCATTACAACAGTTTCCACTGTTGATGAATTGGAAGCTTTGAGTGTATGGGACGGTAGAACCGTCTATGTAAAAAATATTGGTACTTTTGAATACAAAACTTCTCAGAACGCTTGGCAAGTATCTTTTAATAAAGCTGAATTCATGATTGATGAATCAGGGCAATCACAACAAGAGATCAATAATCAAATAGGTGCAAAATTAGATAGCTACTACGAATCTAGTTTTAGCTTTGGGAAGCTCAGTAAAACAACAATTAAATCAAAAGTAAACGGGGTTCTTTCTGTAGATGTTGAACGAGATGGAATGCCGCTGGCGCAGAGTGTTACAGTACCTTATGTGACAACAATGCAAGCTTATCATTCCGGGAAAGGCGAGCCCTTTAAACAGCTTATGCTACCTTCGGATGGTTTTGAGGATTTCAATCATTCTCCTTCAATAGTCATGGGTTATGATGAAAACGATAATCTCACGCCTGTTATGAAGGGTACAAATGCTGCTGTAGGATTTGATGAATTTCTTCGAGAAACCGAAGATCAAACAGCACTTTTAACGTTGCGCAGCTTCTATGCACAATCAATCAAGCTACCGAAGAACACTGATAACACGTTAAGCAAGTACATCAAACTAGTCGATATAAATGCGGGAAGTTTAATTTATGACGTTCAGTTTAGTGCAACAGTCGCGGGCAGCTGGGATCGTGAGCGCGTCGCATCTGAAACAACAATTTCAGTTAGTAATTATCAATCAATCGATTGGGCGAATGCTTCAGCATATACAGCAGACAAGTGGGGGGACTTTATCAAAGTCATCTCGTCAGGGCCAATCGGTGATCGTATAAATGTGACAACTTTGCGCGTCGGTGTTGTTTTAAACAATAATATTTTGTCCATTTATCTAATTGTGCCGCACAACTATATGGGCATGGTTCGTCTTAATCACATGAATAATGTGAGAGAAAACTTCATTAGTCCAAGAAAATTAACTTTCTCTTCACCCACTGGACTGATTGAGCTTAAACGCGGCGTATCGCTTAACAGCTATAACTCTGGTATTGCATCAGACGGTGCTGTTGTAATGTGCGATGCACACATACGTGTTGCGCATAGCAATAACCCTTCAGAAGTCTTTAGGGAAATAACAGTGGGGAACTACAAGTGGATTGGGTTTGGCACAACCAATCTACCTTCGACCACAAACATATATGTTCAAAGAATCGCGGTTGGAACTTATAGGCTTTTTAACATACCGGGCTTGTGGTATGGCGCTATGCGCATTCGTCAACCATCTGATCAAGACGGTAATCAAGTCGCAATTGCATCAATATCTGGCACTGAAGCAGTGATTTATATCAATGAAATTAAATATCAACTTAATACAACAACCAATGTGATTACTCGCACACAGGGCAATCTAATCGATTTACCAAATAATGCATGGGTTGATGTGTTTTATGCTGAGAACTGGAGCTGATCATGAATCACTATTACGTTGATACTCGAAACACAAACTATGGTGATGGATCAAAGAGCAATCCATTCAAAAAGCTATCCTCATTTTTGAAATCGGCAGTTGCTCAACCGTTTACGCTGCATTTGATCGGCGGTCAATATGAGATGATCAATGAGACGATTTATCCGTGGTCCCAGTTCATCAACAATAGCTCTCAACAAAGCTTTATTTTTGTTGATGATAAACGGAACGGCGACTTTTTTGACTTAATTAATACCGCAGATACAACACACATCGGCGGTAAAATTAATCAAACTACAATCAAAGATATTCAGTTTAAGCATGTAAGTGCAGTTTGTAACTCTGGAAAAGTCGATATTACACTTGAAGCAAAAGACACAAACAAGATCGCAAATGTATGGCTCGAAGATTGTAGATTTATTACTGCACCGTGGAGCAAGTCAACTCAAAAAGTCTTTGCAGTTTCCATGAAATGTTGGGATAGCGATTTACAA
The DNA here is from genome assembly GCF_001054715.1 of Acinetobacter sp. 243_ASPC. Classification (NCBI taxonomy): domain Bacteria; kingdom Pseudomonadati; phylum Pseudomonadota; class Gammaproteobacteria; order Moraxellales; family Moraxellaceae; genus Acinetobacter; species Acinetobacter sp. 243_ASPC. Next base: position 55,383 of record NZ_JVOR01000081.1, read on the forward strand.
GAAGGGCATAAATTCGGTGCTAAGCGTTGTATTACTTACAACTGCACAGCCGGGATCAACGCGATGGGCAACGCTGCAACGCTCTCAGATACATCAAATGTCGGCGACAACAAACGCGGCAAAGGTGTTGTAATTGAAGATTGCGGATTTATTAACTGTTCTGCAGACGGTGCAATTTTAAATGGCTGTGCATCAAATCTTGATCCTTTAGTTGGCGTTGACGAATGGACAAGTCGCATCACACGTTGCTATTACAATATGGGTAATCAGTGCTTCTTAAAAGATGTGTGGACAGCAGCACTTTGGTTCTACTCATGCAATAAATGTTTAATCGAAGAAAGTGAAGTCGTCGGATCGGTCGGCTCTATTCGCGATAAGCAAGCTTTTGATTTTGATGAATACTGCTGGAATAACTTAATTAAAAATTGTTATTCGGTCGGAAATTGCGGTGGCTTTGTTCTAACGTCATCATGGGGTAAACCTAAACCGTCAGATTTTACAGGTTCAGATTACGACTGGTTTTTTACTCGTAGATTTGGTGGTGGTTACAACACTGTAGAAAACTGTATTTCTTACAACGACGGTTATGAGCGCGGCATAGTGCAGCTTCAGGGCTTTGTTTACGGTATGAAATTTAAAAACAATACTGTAATCAGAACACAGTCATCCGGTAATTATAATTTGTTTGGCGGCGCAAGCTATATACGCGGTGCATTTGACAATCAAAACAATTTGCTCAATGTAATCGATATCGATCAATGTTTGTTTTTAACTTCAAATATGAATCTAGGGCTAGATATTCGTTGGGCAGGCGGCGAGGGTCAAGGACAAGATCCAACAAAAACTGTAAAAATACAAAATAGTATGTTCACAGGTGTATCTAACAGTGGTTCGTTCGGTCAGGCGAATTTAATCAACAATCAATACAATGTGAATTTTGGAATTTTTAATGGTTCTGCACCATCGAAAAAACAGTACATTCTAGATTTGACCAAACATATTGGAATAGGCGCTGCTTAACACAGCAAACCATTATAAGCCCTTTGCTTTAATAGCTTAGGGCTTTTTTAATGCCAAAATAATGGGTGCTTTATGTCTGAACAAGAATCTTACGGCGTGCGATTTGAAAAGAAAATAGATCAAGTATCAGAGGGTCTTAAAACTGTTTCTGAAAATCAAGTGCGCTTATCCGAACAGTTAAAAAATATTCTAGATCAAGGCCGAGATAATGCCCGCGAGATTGAACGTTTAGATGAAAAGGTACGCCATTTGGAAAACAAATCCAGCACTGTAGACGGTGGCCTAAATGTAGTCCGCTGGATCAGTGGTGCATTAACTGGCGCATTAATTGGCATAGCTGGCTGGCTTGGATCATCGATCATTGAGCTTAAGCAAGAAACATCAATCCATACATCAAAACTTTTGCGCATCGATACTGATGCAAATGCAGCAAACGCGCGTATATCGCAAATAGAAAGGGACTTTAAAAAATGAACAATGACAATACTCGGGCGTATCTAGCCTTCTCATTGGTGGCATTAATGTTTGTTCTGATTGTTTCATTGTTCTTTATAGACATGCCACGCGAAAACAGCAACCTCATTAACACGGCTTTGGGTTTTATCGCTGGTGCTATGACAACTGCGTGCGGCTTTTACTTCGGCAGTAGTGAATCTGAAAAGAAAAAAGGTGATGAAAAATGAACTTCGAAATAGCTTTTCAAAGATTAATAGGTCATGAGGGTGGTTACTCAAATGATCGAAATGATCCGGGCAACTGGACAGGTGGTAAGGTAGGGGTAGGGTTGCTAAAAGGTACAAAGTTTGGTCTAGCTGCTAATACTTATCCTAAACTTGATATAAAAAACATCACCGTTGTTGAGGCAAAAGAAATCTACAAGCGTGACTGGTGGGATAAGTTGGGCGCAGATCAATTGCATCCAGCAATTGTCTATCAACTTTGGGATTTTGCTATTAACGCAGGGAAGTCACGTGCGGTTAAGGAGCTTCAGCAAGTTGCTGGCGTGCCAGATGATGGAATTATCGGCCCTAAAACTATTTCAGCAGTAAAGATTATGGAAGTAAATGATGTTCTTCTTAGGTTAGCCGCAGAGCGCCTGAAGTTTTACACATCATTAAGTACATGGGATCGCTACGGAAAAGGATGGACAAATCGAGTAGCCGAAAATCTAATTTATGCAGCTCAAGACAATTGAATTAAAGCGGCACAGGCCGCTTTATTGTTCTCTTACAGCTTCAGCCCCACGTATCTTGCGCTTTAATATATACGTGTCAGCTTCATCTCTACTAAGAAAGTTTTTAGCACCATCTTTTTGCTTTAAAAATCTGTATTGGGTCATGTGCATTGCATCTATGTCAGAATAATCTTGGTATTCTTCGTATGTGACAGTGCCAACGTGCAGATATAAGTCACCCTTTTTAATGTAATAGCGTGACATAATCAATTCCTTTGCTTTTGCTCACTTTAATCATATACTGTGCGCAAATTTAATTTTCCCTTTTTTTGCACGTTGTAAGTACTTTTTGATTAGAGTACATAATTGTGTACATGTTTTTAGAGTAATCTATGGCGGCAGCTAAAAAATCAGTTGATATCAAGAACATACGTAACTTCTCGATCATTGCACACATCGATCACGGCAAATCGACACTTGCTGACCGTTTTATTCAAATGTGCGGTGGCTTGCAAGATCGTGAAATGCAAGCTCAGGTATTGGATTCAATGGAACTTGAGCGGGAACGTGGAATTACCATTAAAGCGGCATCGGTAACCTTGTATTACACGCATCCGAATGGACAAGAATATCAACTCAACTTTATTGATACACCAGGACACGTCGACTTTTCATACGAAGTGTCACGTTCACTTGCAGCGTGTGAAGGCGCACTTTTGGTGGTCGATGCAGCACAAGGTGTTGAGGCGCAATCTGTTGCCAACTGCTATACCGCAATTGAGCAGGGCTTAGAAGTTTTACCGATTCTCAATAAGATTGATTTGCCACAGGCCGAGCCAGAACGCGTTATTCACGAAATTGAAGAAATTATTGGTATTGAAGCCACTGAAGCACCGACTTGTTCAGCAAAAACTGGTCTTGGGGTTGAAGGTGTGCTTGAGCGCTTGGTCGATGTGATTCCAGCACCAGAAGGTGATCGTGATGCGCCACTGCAAGCACTGATTATCGATTCATGGTTTGACAACTACTTAGGCGTTGTTTCCTTAGTACGTATCAAGCAAGGTCGTATCCGTAAGGGCGACAAAATGCTGGTTAAGTCGACCGGTCAGGTGCATCCAGTCACCTCTGTAGGTGTATTCAATCCAAAACATACCGAAACTGACATGCTCGAAGCAGGTGAAGTAGGCTTTGTAATTGCGGGGATTAAAGACATTTTTGGTGCGCCAGTAGGCGATACCATCACACTTTCCGCAACGCCAGAAGTTAAAACTTTGCCAGGGTTTAAAAAGGTTAAACCACAGGTCTATGCGGGATTATTTCCAATCGATTCAAGCGATTTTGAACCGTTCCGTGAAGCGTTGCAGAAACTTCAAATTAATGACTCGGCATTATTTTTCGAGCCTGAAAGTTCTGATGCGCTTGGATTTGGTTTCCGCTGTGGTTTCTTGGGCATGCTGCACATGGAAATCGTACAAGAGCGACTTGAGCGTGAATACGATTTAGACCTGATCAGCTCTGCACCAACCGTAGTGTATGAAGCACTGACCAAAAAAGGCGATACGATTTATATCGACAGTCCGTCTAAAATGCCAGATGCCAGCACGGTAGAAGACCTTCGCGAACCGATTGCAGAATGTCATATTCTGGTGCCTCAAGAATATCTTGGTAATGTCATGACGCTATGTATTGAGCGCCGTGGTGTACAAAAAGACATGAAATTCTTGGGCAACCAAGTGTCGGTGACGTTCGAAATTCCAATGGCTGAAGTGGTCATGGACTTTTTCGACCGCTTAAAATCTTGCTCACGTGGTTTCGCATCACTCGATTACAACTTTGTCCGTTTTGAAAGTTCATCTCTGGTTAAGGTAGACGTGTTAATTAATAGTGAAAAGGTCGATGCACTGGCCATGATCTGTCACCGTCAGGATGCGCGTCACCGTGGTATTGCACTGGTTGAAAAAATGAAAGACTTGATTCCTCGTCAGATGTTTGACGTGGCAATTCAAGCGGCCATTGGTGCTCAAATTATTGCGCGCTCAACCGTAAAAGCCATGCGTAAGAATGTATTGGCGAAGTGTTATGGTGGTGACGTTTCGCGTAAGAAGAAATTGCTTGCGAAACAAAAAGAAGGTAAGAAACGTATGAAGCAGGTGGGAAGTGTTGAAATCCCACAAGAAGCGTTTCTAGCTGTATTAAAAGTAGAGAGATAACCTTTAGGACTCGCCCATGGATTTTGATTTTAATTTAATTCTCGTTCCTGTCACGCTCATTTTTTTCTTGGTGTGGCTTCTCGACAAGTTGGTGTTTAAGCAACGTGTAACCAAAGGACGGGGAAGCGAAAATTTTATCATTACTTGGGCGTACGACTTCTGGCCAGTGCTGGCCGTGGTTTTAGTGCTTCGCTCGTTTATTATTGAACCGTTTAATATTCCGTCTGATTCAATGGTGCCTACCCTTGAAACTGGCGACTTTATTCTGGTCAATAAATACGACTATGGCGTTCGTCTTCCGATCGTAAACACCAAAATTCTTGATGTAGGTGAGCCAAAACGCGGTGATGTGATTGTATTTCGTTATCCACCACAACCGACCATCAGCTACATCAAGCGTGTGGTTGGTCTGCCGGGCGATCATATTGTCTATGATCATGGTCAGTTAAGCATTAATGGTCAGAAAGTACCTAAAGTTGCGACTCAGTTTAGTCGTGAAAAAGACAGTTTAGACACTCCAACCTCGATTTATCATAAAGAGACCTTGGGTGAGCATACCTTTACCATGCGTGAGCTTGAAGGGGTCAACATTGCACGCCAAGCGCCGTTTATCAATTACATCGACAACGGTAAATATGCCGCTGAAGACGGAATGTACTGGGAAGTTACGGTACCAAAAGGGCATTACTTTGCCATGGGCGATAACCGTGATCAGAGTGCAGATAGTCGCTTTTGGGGATTTGTACCTGAAGAGAATCTGACTGGGCGTGCATTCTATATTTGGATGCATAAAGAACCTGGCTTTAAGATTCCATCCTTCAACCGAAATGGTACAATTGACTAAAATTAGAAATTAGGACAACAACAAATGCGCAAGTCTCAATGGGGTGCTTCGTATTTAGGTGTTTTTTTGGGGATTATTGTCTTTGCTTTAGTACTTAAAGCAGCAGTGGCAGTTGCTCCGGCTTATTGGGATGATCGAATCATCAATAACCAGATCGACGCCTTAATGCGTGAATCTCCTCGCAATATCGCGGTCGATAAATTTGTGACCCAGATGAATCAGCGTTTAGACATGAACAGTGTACGTGACGTTCGATTTAACGAGATTGCAAAGGTAACGAACAAAGGTGGTTTACGCGTTAGCAAACAATATGAAGTAAGAAGACCGTTCTTGTTTAATATTGATTTAGTTATAAAATTTGAGAAAAATTTTGAACAAAACGCAGTCCAAGCTCAGTGATCCAAGATTACAGAGTCGGATCGGATACGAGTTTAAGCAGTTGGAATTACTTCAGCTTGCACTCACGCATCGATCTGTTAGTCACAAGTACAACTACGAGCGCCTTGAATTTTTGGGCGACTCGCTGTTGGGTATGATCATTGCCAATTATTTGTATCAGACTTACCCGCATGAAAATGAAGGTCGCTTAACGCGCATGCGTGCGACCTTGGTGCGTCAAGAAGCGCTTGGTAAAATCGCAAATGATTTGAAACTGAGTCGCTGTTTAATTTTAAGCACAGGTGAATTAAAATCGGGTGGACATCATCGCGAATCAATTCTGGCCGATACGGTCGAAGCGATTATCGGTGCAATTTATGTCGATAGCGCCGATTTAAATTTGTTAAACAAAATTGTTTTAAACTGGTATGTACCCTATCTGGATCATATCGAACCGACAGATCAGTTAAAAGATCCGAAGTCGCGTTTACAAGAGTATTTACAAGCACGTAAAAAACCTCTCCCTGTTTACGAGGTTGTGGATATTCAAGGGGATGCCCCTCACCAGCACTTTAAAGTAGAATGTGTGGTAGCCGGGCTACCAAATGTTTTAGGTGAGGGCTCGAGCCGCCGTTTTGCTGAGCAAGCAGCTGCGGCAGAAATTTTAAAGTTATTGGAGCAGTAATTTGCATGTCGATGCATTCTGATCAAATCAATCCAGATTCACATGATAATGATGAAAATCAATCCCCAAATCTGATTGATCAATTTTTTAGTTCCGCCGGTGTCGAGATACCTTCCGACTTCCGTAGCGGCTTTGTTGCAATTGTTGGGCGTCCAAATGTGGGTAAATCCACATTAATGAACCATTTGTTGGGTCAAAAACTTTCGATTACTTCACGTAAACCGCAAACCACACGTCATAAAATTGTGGGAATCGATTCACGCGAAAAATCTCAAGCGGTGTATGTCGATACGCCGGGTATGCATAAAAAAGAAGTGCGTGCGATCAACAAGATGATGAATCGTGCAGCGCACTCTGCACTGCGTGACGTGAACTTGGTGCTATTTGTGGTCGATGGTCACAAATGGACTCAAAATGACGATCTTGTGCTTGAAAAGCTCAAAAACGCAGATATGCCGGTCATTATGGTGATCAACAAAATTGATACCGTAGAAGAAAAACGCAGCTTGCTGCCTCTCATTCAAGAGCGCGCAAAGCTCATGAACTTTGCAGAAATTATTCCTGTTTCTGCGCTTCGTGGTGCAAATCTAGATCATTTGCGTGACATCATTGAAAAATACCTGCCGTTTCAACCGCCATTGTATTCTTTCGATCAAGTGACCGACCGTTCAGAGCGTTTCTTGGCCAGCGAAATTATTCGCGAAAAAATCATGCGTCAGCTTGGTGAAGAATTGCCATACGATTTGACGGTACAGATTGAATCATTTAAAACCGAAGAACCGACGATAAGTGAAAAGACTGGCCGTATGAAGCCTGCTTGTACCTATATCGATGCGACTATTTTTGTTGAGCGTGCTGGACAAAAAGCCATTGTGATTGGTGACAAAGGCGCTAAACTCAAACGGATTGGTATGGAAGCACGTACAGACATGGAAAAAATGTTTGAACAAAAAATCATGCTCACGCTTTGGGTGAAAGTCAAAGGTGGCTGGTCTGATGATGAGCGTGCGCTGAAAAGCTTGGGCTATAGTGATATTTAAACAAGAGTAATGTCGATGACAGTCATGATTCGCTGTGTTGTTCTGCTGGGTTGCGTGTTGATGCTTCAAGGCTGTATTACCAAGATTGTGACTGTTCCTGTCAAGGTGGCCTACAAAACCACTAAAGGGGTGGTTAAAGGTACTGCTGCGGTGGTGGGTGCCGTGATTCCCGATGGGGATGACGATAAAGACTCAGCCAAGAAGGATTAGTTTGCGTTTTTATGCGAAACCAAGTCCTTCATGGTTATCTGATTCATCACCGGCGTTATCGTGAAAAAAGTCATATCGTGCATTTGTTTAGCGAAGAATACGGTCGTATCGATGGTATTCTTCGGCAAAATCCTCCTCCGCAGTATCAGCCTCTTACCTTGCAAGCCATAGGCAAAGGTGACTTAAAAAATTTTACCAAGCTCGAAATTTTAAACTTTCCGGTTTTCTTTCAGGGCGATGCATTTTTTGCCGGATTTTATCTCAACGAAGTTTTACTGCGTTTATGCCCGCTAGAAGAGCCTATGCCAGAAACTTTCCGGCACTATCAGCACACATTGCTGCAATTACAACATTTACATCAACAACAGGCACCGAGTCATTACCTGAAACAGATTTTACGGCAGTTTGAGCATGTGTTATTGCAAGAGCTGGGCTATGCCATCGATTTTGAAATCGATGCCAACCAGCAACCGATTAATCCGTTAGCGCACTATCAGTTTCAGTCTACAGAAGGCTTTATGCCTGTTTTACAGCACACCCAGTCGACCTTGTCTGGACAATTGATTGGCTGCATGCAGAATTATCAAATCGGGAACGAATTTTCTCCCGACCAATTACAATTATTAGGTAAACTATACCGTCAGATGATTACGTCCCTTTTGGGAGACCGACCATTAAAAAGTCGCCATTTGTGGATTCAAAATACTCAATCTCGTTCATAAATAGGATGTTTGTATGGCTGCTTTGCTTGGCGTCAATATCGATCATGTCGCAACTTTGAGACAGGCCAGAGGAACCGTTTATCCAGATCCTGTACAGGCTGCACTGGTGTGTGAGCAAGCAGGTGCCGAGGGCATTACACTGCATTTGCGTGAAGACCGCCGTCATATTCAAGATGACGACGTACGTCGTATGCGTCCAGTGCTTAAAACACGTATGAACCTTGAGCTTGCAGTGACAGATGAAATGATTGCATTTGCCAAGGAAATTCAACCTCAACATGTTTGCTTTGTTCCAGAGCGACGTCAGGAAGTCACCACAGAAGGTGGGCTAGATGTTCTGGGGAATTTTGAAAAAGTGAAAGCAGCGACAGCTGAATTAACTGCCATAGGGTGTGATGTGTCGTTATTTATCGATGCCGATGTTGCCCAGATTGATGCTGCCATTGCCTGTGGTGCGCCGACGATTGAACTGCATACAGGCGCCTATGCCGATGCAAGCAGTGAGCAACAACAGCGTGCCGAGCTAGAGCGGATTGTACGTGGCGCTGAATATGCTGCAAGCAAAGGGCTGGTAGTAAATGCAGGGCATGGCCTGAATTTAGAGAACATTACTCCGATCGCTGCGATCCCGCAGATTCATGAATTGAATATTGGTCATTCGATTATTGCAGATAGTGTCTTTGTTGGACTTGAGCAAGCTGTAAAGCAAATGAAGGCTGCGATTCAAGCGGCAGGATAAGTGAGTCAAGATGTCAAGTCCAAACTATGATGAACTGATGCAACCTGTAATTGAATTCTTGGGGTGTCAAACACCTCAAGCATGGTTGAACGAAGCGCTCAATAATCTTGAATTATTAATGCAAGATCACGCCAATTGTGAAAAAAAAGCAGCAGGAACAGCCATGAATTTGATGTTCCGCTACAGTTTTTTTACAGATTTACAGGTGAAGCTGGCGCAACTGGTGCGTGAAGAAATGTTGCACTACGAGCAAGTGCTCGAGTTGATGAAAAAACGTGGGCAGGAATGGAAGGCGGTCAGTGCAGGGCGCTATGCGGGTGAACTTCGCAAACAAATTAGAACCTATGAGCCAGAAGCACTCATTGATGTTTTAATCATTGGTGCTTTTGTTGAAGCGCGTTCGTGTGAGCGTTTTCATGCCTTGGCACCGCATGTCGATGACGAATTAGGGCGTTACTACCGATATCTACTCAAGTCTGAATCTCGGCATTTTGAGGACTATCTGGCACTGGCTTTAGAGGTTGCACAAACGGCAAAAATGAAGAACCCTGAAGAGGATATTCAACAGCGCATTGTGCAAATTCGTGAAGTAGAAAAAAACCTCATTCTCTCAGCAGATAAAGTGTTTCGTTTTCATAGTGGCGTACCAGAAGCACAGGCTGCTTAAAATAAAAAAACCTCTTTGTATAAGAGGTTTTTTTATAGCAATTTTTAGGCAAAAAAAAGCCCGCTTTAATACTGCGGGCTTTTTGATATTTGGCTCTCCCACCTGGGCTCGAACCAGGGACCTGCGGATTAACAGTCCGTCGCTCTACCGACTGAGCTATGGGAGATTAGTTTTGGCTCTCCAACCTGGGCTCGAACCAGGGACCTGCGGATTAACAGTCCGTCGCTCTACCGACTGAGCTATGGGAGAATCTGAATGCGATTATAAGGAGATTTTGACAGGGGTCAAGCCAAATTTGTCATCTTTGTTTCATTTTTAGTGTGTATGTTTCTTATTTGAGCAAACTGGCTCAAATTATCAATTTTGCTTGCACGGCACGAAAATCACTGTTATGTTTTATATAAGAGAACGTTCAGATGGTCATCTGAACAGTGTGGATTTAACCAACTTGCCAGCACTAAATGGCTAAACCGGAGGGCTATATCATGCCGACTCTTCAAATTGAACAAATCTTTTCTGATTTCGCTTTCTATCAAAAAAACTATCTCGACATTATTCGCGATCCTCAGCAGTATTATCAAAATGTCACCGACGCGCACATTCATTTTGCCGTTTTTAGTCAAGAAAAAATCTATTTAGGCGATTTATTGCAACTCTGGTTTGGCGATAAATGGACTGAGCATCAGGTTAAATTGCTACATGATTCAGCGGATCACTTGTGGGAACGTGCGTCTGAAAGCTGGGATAACTCATTATTTTTGTTTTCCATTGAGCGTAGCGGTTTATTTTCTCCTGCTTATGCCTATGCATGGAGCACACAAGATCAGCAGGTAAAACAGATCGAGATTGATCATACCTTTCCGTATTATTGTCATTATTTAACACTATCACGCCCTAAGCGTTATAGCTAAGCAAAATGCTGTATAAAGCTATATGATGAGCGGGATGCAGTGTATTTAAACGTATAAATAGCTGTGCAAAAATAAAAATATAAAAAGTGAAAAATAATGAACGATTCAGCCATAAAAAAAGCCTATCCGAAGACAGGCTTTTTTTATAAATCGGGAACTCAAACAGTTAAGCTGTTTTTTCAGCTTGAATTGATGCAATGGCTGCATCGATACCGTCAATGGATTCTGCCGCTTTTTTAATACGGGCTAATGCATCAACCAATACTTCATCTGCGGTAGCGTATGAGATACGCATAAAGCCACCAAGACCGAATGCATCACCAGGTACAACTGCAACACCAGTTTCTTCTAATAACCACTCAGAAAACTCGGTGCACGATTTGAGGCCTTTGGCACGAATCAATGGGCGAATGTTGGCATAGGCATAAAATGCACCATCCGCAGGCAGGCAAGAAATACCATGAATGGCATTTAAGCCGTTTACAACCAAATCATGACGACGTTTGAACGCTTCAATCATTGGCTCTAACACATCTTGAGGGCCATTTAGTGCTGCTTCTGCTGCAACTTGTGAAATTGAGGTTGGGTTAGAAGTCGATTGCGACTGAATCTTCTTCATTGCGCCAATGATTTTTGCAGGACCCGCTGCATAGCCAATGCGCCAGCCAGTCATGGCATACGCTTTTGAAACACCATTTAATACAATGGTACGGTCGTATAAATCGGGTGCCACAGTCGCGATGTTGTAAAATTCATCTTCCCAACGAATCGGTTCATACATATCGTCAGATGCAATATATACTTGTGGGTGCTGACGAAGTACATCGGCAAGTGCTTCAAGCTCTGCTTTGGTGTAAATCATACCTGTCGGATTTGATGGGCTGTTCAATACCAATAAGCGTGTATTTGGAGTAATGGCTGCTTCAAGCTGCTCTGGGGTAATTTTAAAGCGTTGCTCTTCACCGCACTTCACGATGACTGGCGTACCTTCGGCAATAATCACCATATCTGGGTAGCTCACCCAAAATGGTGCTGGGATGATTACTTCATCACCTTTATTAAGCAACGCAAGTGCCAAATTGAAGAACGATTGTTTGCCACCACATGAAACCAAAATCTGGTTTGCTTGATAATCTAGATTATTGTCACGCTTGAATTTTGCAATAATTGCTTTTTTTAAGCCTGGCGTACCATCTACTGCGGTATATTTGGTGAAGCCATTGTGAATTGCTTCAATCGCAGCATCTTTGATGTGTTGCGGGGTATCGAAATCTGGTTCACCTGCACCTAAACCAATCACGTTTTTTCCTGCAGCTTTGAGTTCTGCTGCTTTGTTCGTAACGGCCAAAGTAGGGGACGGCTTGATGGCATTTACACGATCAGACAGACGTACGTCCACGGCAATATTCCTTCTTGTGGGATAAAAAATAAAAGCACACTATCTTAGCCCAAAAACCTCAGTTCGTGTTTTATTATCAAAACAAAAATAAAAAAACATTCAGAGACACCTGTAAATTCAGCTTGATCATCATCATTTACGATTTTTAAAAGCATCCTGAAGCAAAATCATTTAATATATGCGTTGTTCAAGAAAACTTGAGTACAGAACATGAGTCAAGCCAAGCCAAAAGCCAAAAAAGCTTTGGTTAAGTTACCTTTTCCAATTGCAAATCCAGCAGATCAAAACGAAGAGGATGTCGCACACAATTATGTGCGTCCGAAACCTGAGCAGTATGCAGACCGCACCTGGATGCCACCGCGCGGAACACGTCGTTCGATGGGAAAACGCTAAGCAGCGTCATCAAACAATTAAAAAGCCCCTGCAAAATTGTAGGGGCTTTTTTGTATGAGATAAAATGGTTTAAACGCGATCATGATGCATTTTTTTCTTTGTATACATCTCGGCATCTGCGCGCTTTAACATGCTTTCCATCGTTTCATGTTCGCGTGTTGTGGCATATCCCATAGAAATACTGATCGGCTGACTCGAATAAAACTGATTATCCAAAGTGAGTAGGGCATCAATGGTTTGTAGCATCACGCTGACCGCCGTTTCGTCTGCTCCATGCATTAAAATTACAAATTCATCGCCGCCAATTCTAGACGCCGTATATGGAGTTTGCTGAATCGATTGCGTTAAGATCTGACCCACACGCCTGAGTACATCATCTCCCGCATCATGACCATGATAATCATTGATAGCTTTAAGCCCGTTCATGTCTAAAAAAATACATGAGATAGGGCGCACCATACTTCGTTCTAAGCGATGAATTTCTTCGCTATAAAACGAGCGGTTATGAAGTTTGGTCAGCACATCGTGTTTACCTAAATACTCAAGGTAATTTTCTGCCTTTTTGCGTGCTGTAATATCGGTTAAGGCGACCTGCACAATGCCCCAGTTGTGCTCATAACCCGGAAACACGGTAAATTGCAGTAATACATTGCGAATACTCCCATCGAGTGCATAATTAATTGCTTCTCGCTGATGATGAATATTGCCTTTCCATAACTCGATAAGCTGTTCACGAAAGGTGCTGAGCATTTCTTTTGCAAATATTTTATGCGTATTTTTAAGCAGTGTTGCTTTATCGGGTGCTTGAAATAAATCGAGGGTCGCTTGATTGACATCTAAAATCAGGATGTCTTCCACACATTGATTGACAAACTCGGGATGGACATCAATAAAGGTTCTAAAGTCATCTATTCCCAGCTGTCTGAGCTGATCAAGCCGGAATTTGACACGACTGAAATCTTCAACCCATAACGAGGCCGGTGAATAGTGAAAACGAGATTCGGCCAGTCGACGATTTTTTTCTTCTAAGCGGCGTGCATGGTGAACTTGGGTGACATCTTCAGTAGTGACCAGTACACGCGCAAATGAATTTTCATAGCCCGGTAAAATGGTACCGTGCAATTGTATATCCAAGCGCCGACCACTGAGCGTGTAGTTGACGGCCATACTTGAAAATAGCGTTTTACCTTCCCATAAATCGACCAATTCATTCAAATGTGAATCGAGCATGTCTTGCTGAAAAATAACCGCCAGATTGTCGCAAAGCTGCTCAAACGATGCTGCTTCAAAAAGTTGTAAGGTTTTTTGATTGACACGAATCAGCTTGATTTTATGTGCGCATTGTCGAACACGTTCGAGATCTTCACGAAGAAAAGTTCGTAAATCTTGGATTCCTTGATCACGCCACTCATCAAACTGAATTTTGATCCCGCTGTAATCTTCGAGCCACATTGGAATAGGTGCAAGATCAAAAATTGAAGAATCTAGCGTAGGCATGGTGGCTCAACTTTCAAGGGCTATTTTTTCAGCAGTATAATCATAAGCCTTGTGTTTTTAAACAAAAAATAAGGCTGGCTAAAAAAAACATCCAGTTAGGTCATCTTTTTTTTACTGCTTAAAATGACCTTTAAGTGGTTTCGCTGATGGCTTGGCCTCGGTTTGCCGGATGAACAATTTCGATTTCGTTACGCCAGAGTTTGACGAAATCCTGTTCATCAATGTCATATAGTTCCATCAATGCAACAATCACGCTGATAAAAATCATGGCGCCTTCGGTATTGCCATGAAAATTAAAGATTTTACCGTTTAATTTTCCAAGAATGTCTTTTAGCTCGTGTTCACGACCACGTCCGTAACGATCTCGTGGGTATAAATCTTCATTTAAGACAATTAATGCAATGGCTTTCTCGGTATCACTTAATGATGTTTTTTGTAGTGCATCCTCGAAGGATTCACTGCCATGATCGAAGTAAAAAATCACCTCATCGGTAATAAATGCTTGCACCATACGCGAGGTGAGATTTGGAAACAGTGAAACCGCGTTCTCTTCGATATACGGTTTAAATGATTCTGGAAAGATAATATTGCTGCTCATACCACGAAATAGTGGCGCGATTTCCGATACTTTGTAGCCTGCTATCCCGCAGCCGAGTGCCGTTAAAAAATACGTCATTTTGCTGTGATTTTGAGCATAAATTTTAAAATCATGGATATAGTGCGCAATCTGTGAAAGCGGCATTTGTTGTTGGTGTTCATTTAAGGTAGGAATCGCGAAGCTTTGGCCCGCCCAGCCACGTCCTACACCTTTTACAGCACCAAAATGCTGTGCGGCGATACGTGCAGCACCATGCGTATGTTGCCCAGCCATGTTGCTACCAAATACAAATACGGTATTTTCTGGTAGCTCAGTCACAATTGTTTCGTCGTGGTATTGAAAGCTCATCATGATCTTATTCTTGCTGTAATAAGTTCATGGTGCAATTGATTCAGTCACAAATCAAGCAAAAAATAGTGCGCTTTTTTATTTTACAGGGCGTAGTAGCGTGACATGATTTTGAGTGAAACAGATCAAGAATAGCAAGATTATTTTTTCATGACATAAAATTCACACGCATTTTTTTATGCTGAATCTGTAGAAAATCATTATAAAGAGAAGATCATGAGCATACTTGTCGCAGGCGCCTCTACAGGCATTGGAAATGCATTGGTTGCAGCGCTAAGAGCGCGTTCAGACGAACCAGTTTACACCATTAGCCGTTCGGATTTGGGGCAGCATAATTTACAGATCGACTTATCCGATGCCTCGAATATTTCGGCAGTACAGACTTTTCTTGCTTCAATTCAACCGACCCGCGTTTTTTGCTGTGCAGGTATGTTGCACGATGACACCCATATGCCAGAAAAAATGCTCAGCCAGATTCAGGATGACTGGGTGTTTGAATCTTTTTCAAAAAATGTGCTCACGCATATACATCTTGCACAAGCCTTGGCTCCTGTTTTGACCAAAACCTCTTCACTCAAATGGCTATCTTTATCGGCTAAGGTGGGCAGTCTGGATGACAATGCATTGGGTGGCTGGTACAGCTATCGCATGAGCAAAACCGCTTTGAATATGTTTATTAAAAACCTGAGCATTGAGTGGGGGCGTAAATCGCCTGAAATTTATGTGGCGAGCTTACACCCGGGAACCACGAATTCTGAGCTGTCTAAACCTTTTCATAAAAATATTTCACCAGATCGATTGTACAGTGCAGAGCAGACTGCTACGCGTTTGATCGATGTTATGGATCATTTTGGTCAGGCAGAGCTGGGTAAATTATTAAATTGGGACGGCACTGTAATTGCCTACTAACGACCAGTCATCGGGCTTGAAAAGTTTCAGTTTGCCCTAATAGTTTGTATGACCCCTTATTTTTGAGCGTGCCAGTGAACGACAACCAGCCTTTTGATTTAGTGACAAGTTTCCAACCCGCAGGTGATCAGCCTCAAGCGATTGAAAAGTTGGTCAATGGCATTGAGCGCGGCTATCGTAACCAGCTATTACTTGGGGTTACGGGTTCGGGTAAAACCTATACCATGGCCAATGTGATCGCGCAAACACAGCGTCCGACCATCATTATGGCTCACAATAAAACGCTGGCTGCTCAGCTTTATGGTGAATTCAAGGCCTTTTTCCCGAATAATTCGGTTGAATACTTTGTAAGTTACTACGATTACTATCAACCAGAAGCATATGTGCCTTCGTCGGATACTTTTATTGAAAAAGATGCCGCGATTAACGACCACATCGACCAGATGCGTTTGTCGGCTACGCGTGCACTTTTAGAGCGACGCGACGCAATTATTGTGGCCTCGGTTTCGGCCATTTATGGTTTGGGTGACCCTGAAGCGTATATGAAAATGCTCTTGCATGTGGTGCAAGGCGATCGTGTCAATCGTGACGATTTGATTCGCCGTCTGGTCGAGATGCAATATACCCGGAATGAGCTGGAATTTTTACGAGGTACCTACCGTATTCGCGGTGAAATTCTGGATGTGTTTCCTGCCGAATCCGATCAGTTCGCGATTCGCATCGAGCTGTTTGATGATGAAGTCGATTCAATTCGCTGGTTCGATCCGCTCACAGGTAAAATGCAGCGTAAAGTACCCCGCGTGACAATTTATCCAAAAAGCCATTATGTTACGCCTAAAGATAATCTCACCCGCGCCATCGGTACGATCAAAGATGAACTGAAAGAACAACTGAAATTCTTTAAAGACCATGACAAGTTGCTTGAAGCACAGCGCATTGATCAGCGTACTCGCTATGATTTGGAAATGATGCAGCAGCTTGGATACACCAACGGTATTGAAAACTACTCACGGCATCTTTCTGGGCGCCCGGCAGGCGAAGCACCGCCAACATTGTTTGATTATATTCCAGATGATGCCTTACTGATTATTGATGAGTCACATGTGACCGTACCGCAAATTGGCGCCATGTACAAAGGTGACCGCTCTCGTAAAGAAAATCTGGTGAATTACGGTTTTCGTTTGCCAAGCGCACTGGACAACCGACCGATGAAATTTGAAGAGTGGGAGCGAATTGTTCCGTCGACAATTTTTGTCAGCGCGACACCAGCCAAGTATGAGCTAGAAAAGTCTGAGCAGATTGTGGAGCAGGTGGTGCGTCCAACTGGTTTGATTGACCCGGAAATCGAAATTCGACCAGTACTCACACAGGTCGATGACGTACTTTCCGAAATCAACCTGCGTAAAGAGATTGATGAGCGCGTGTTAATCACCACACTGACCAAACGTATGGCAGAAGATCTCACGTCTTACTTAAAAGAATATGGTATTAAGGTGGCCTATCTACACTCAGACATTGACACTGTAGAGCGGGTGAAAATTATTCATGAGCTGCGTACTGGTGTATATGATGTGCTGGTGGGTATTAACTTGCTGCGTGAAGGGCTCGATATGCCTGAGGTGTCTTTGGTCGCAATTTTAGACGCAGATAAAGAAGGCTTTTTACGCTCTGAGCGTTCTTTAATTCAGACCATTGGGCGTGCAGCGCGAAATATTAAAGGTAAAGCCATCTTATATGCCGACAAGATGACGGATTCAATGCAAAAAGCCATTGATGAAACTGAGCGTCGTCGTACCAAGCAAATTGAGTTTAATGAACAGCATGGCATTACACCACGTAGTGCGGTGCGTCAGAAAATCAAAGAGATTGATACAGGCGAAGTCTTTAATGAAGACGAGATAGAGCTGTCTGAATCTGCTCAGGCGAAAGCACTGAGTGCAGATGAGCGACATATCTTGGCAGATCCTAAACTGTTAGCGAAACATCTGGCCAAGCTTGAAAAAGAAATGCTCAAAGCTTCCAAAGAGTTGCAGTTTGAGCAAGCCGCTCGTATCCGTGATGAAATCTTGCGACTTAAAGCGCAAATGATCCAGTAATATCAATGAATGTAGAGCTAAGTGCTACATATCTCTACATTAATTTCAAAAAAAAGCGCTACTCTAATGAACAATCCGTTGCAAACTATCATGATGAGCTAATATTTGAGGGAACTTGAATGCCATTGTATAAAAATATCCCACAAGGGGGCTGGCGTTTAGCAAAGATTGCATTGGGTGGCGCCGTATTGACAGGATTAGCGGTTGCAACCATGGCTTACGCACACAATAAACCACTCGCGCCTGTGGAGCGTGTAGAGTTAGACAAATACTTGGGGGTTTGGTACGAAGTGGTTCGTAAGCCCATGTATTTTGAAAATAAATGCGTCAAAAATATCACCGCAACCTATACTTTAAATGAAAACGGTAATATTACAGTCGATAACCAATGTATGGGCAGTGATGGTCAGCGCCATCAGTCGCTTGGCGAGGCCTTTGTGGTTAATCCTCCGTATAATTCTAAATTGAAAGTAAGTTTTTTACCAGAAATAGTACGATGGGTACCTGTTGCACGCGGCGACTACTGGATTTTAAAGCTGGACGAACACTATCAAACCGTTTTGGTGGGTGAGCCATCTCGCAAATATATGTGGATTTTATCGCGGACACCTCATCCCTCAGAAGACGTCGTAAATGACTATCTGGCCTACGCGAAAAGCTTGGGTTATGAACTCAATGACATTATTCGGCCACAGCATATGGCCCAATAAGCGCTACATAGATGAAAAGAAAAACCATGCCTAGCGTGGTTTTTCTTTTATTAGATGTTTAAATTCAGTATTGTACAACGTCTTTTTGATTACTTGGTCAAGCGGGGGGAGATATGCTTCAGGGGATTGCGCTGTCGGTTTTGGCATCGGTTACGTTTGGGGTGTTGTACTTTTATAGCCAGCTTTTGACCGGAATAAACGCAGAGCAAACTTTTGGTTGGCGCATGATTTCAACCTTGCCTTTTTTAACCTTATTTATGTGGTTAATCGGGGATTTACATTTCATTAAACAGATTTATGAAAAAATAAAACTACAACCCATTTTTCTACTGTATCTCTTGCTTTCATCTCTTTTAGTGTCGATCCAGCTTTGGCTATTTATGTGGGGGCCAATGAATGGTCGGGGATTGCAGGTATCGCTCGGTTATTTTCTACTGCCCTTGGTTTTAGTATTGGTGGGCAGTCTTTTTTACAAGGAAAAACTCTCTAAGTTTCAGCAAGCGGCAGTTGCTCTTGCGATACTTGGCGTTGCACATGAAATTTGGCAACAAGGCACCATCGCATGGGAAACCTTATTGGTCGCCTTTGGTTATGCTGCGTATTTCTTTTTACGACGCAAACTTAAAACTGATCATTTAGGTGGCTTCTGGTGGGATATCGTCCTCAGCTTACCGGTTGCATTTTATTATGTGTCGTATTTGGGCACCGTACCTGACGGATGGAGCATATTAAATTTACTTTTGGTGGTGACTGGGCTTGGGTTATTCAGTGCCATTGGACTTGGAAGTTATATTTTGGCGAGCCGCTTTTTACCCATGGTATTGTTTGGATTGCTTAGCTATTTAGAGCCAATTTTACTGGCGCTTGCTTCGCTCATGATTGGAGAAACAATCAACCCAGAAGACTGGTGGACTTATATCCCAATTTGGGTGGCTGTGCTGTTATTGGTGGTAGAAGGTGCATTGCATTTATGGCGACAGCAACGCAACACGCGTATGCTGAAACGTAATGTCGCTCAATATGAAAAGAGGCAGGATGAAAATTGAACAAGAAATGAAGCTTTTAATGAATAATGCTTGTTTTCTAAGCATATTTTGACGTTTAATAATTTCGTCACGAAATATTATAAATAAATTTTAAAAAATATTTTTAATCATTTTATAAATTTATAGTAATTATATGAAAAAATATAGGTGTAAGCGCTGGCGCCCGATTTAATCTTGGCGCCTTTTGATTTACAATTATCGCGTTTTGAAATTCACGCCTAGATAACATTAATTAGAGGACGTATCTGTGAGCAAAGAGACTATCATCGCACTGCATGCTGAACATCAAGGACGTTGGACAAATCGCGAAGAAATCGCGGAACATATGATCGCTTTGATTGGCAAGTTGTATCGCGAAAAAAATATCGTTGTTTCTGTTTATGGCCGTTCTTTAATTAACCGCTCTGTCATCCAGATATTGAAATCACATCGTCGTACACGTGTTGTCGATGTCGAGCTTTCTGTTGTTAATACTTTCCCAATTTTGGAAGCCTTGGCAAAACTTGACAATATTGGTTCTGCCGAAGTGGATATTGGTAAGCTGGCAGTGGCCTACAAACAGCAGGGCGGCGATGTCGACGCTTTTGTTGCGCAAGCTGTTGAATCAATCAAAGGCAATGCAGCCTCTGAAGAGCCAAAAGATGTCGTTCTCTACGGTTTTGGTCGTATCGGTCGTATTTTGGCGCGTTTGATTATCAGCCAATCTGGTTTGGGTCGCGGTTTAAGCTTAAAAGCCATTGTGGTTCGTAAATCATCTGATGGCGACTTGGCAAAACGTGCATCTTTGCTACGTCGTGATTCAATTCACGGTTCATTCGACGGTACGATTTCAATTGATGAAGAAAACGAAGCAATTATTGCAAACGGTAAGTTCATCAAAGTGATTTATGCATCGAGTCCAGCAGAAGTAGACTACACTGCTTATGGTATCGACAATGCGCTTTTGATCGACAACACTGGTAAATGGCGTGATCTTGATGGCTTGAGCCAACATTTGAAGTGCCCAGGTGTTGCACGTGTAGTATTGACTGCACCAGGTAAAGGCGACATGAAAAATGTGGTATTTGGTGTAAACCAAGCCGACATTTTAGATGAAGATAAAATCATTTCTGCTGCAAGCTGTACAACGAATGCCATCACTGGTGTACTTAAAGTAATCGATGATAAATACAAGATTTTAAATGGCCACGTGGAAACTGTTCACTCATTTACCAATGACCAAAATCTCATCGATAACTATCACAAGGCAGACCGTCGTGGCCGTGCTGCAAC
This sequence comes from Acinetobacter sp. 243_ASPC, assembly GCF_001054715.1. NCBI lineage: Bacteria > Pseudomonadati > Pseudomonadota > Gammaproteobacteria > Moraxellales > Moraxellaceae > Acinetobacter > Acinetobacter sp. 243_ASPC. The sequence goes on from NZ_JVOR01000081.1 coordinate 76,251, forward strand.
ACTAAACATGGTGATTACCGAAACTGGTGCTGCAAAAGCGGTGGCCAAAGCATTACCTGCACTGAAAGGTAAACTCACAGGTAACTCGGTACGTGTACCAACACCAAACGTTTCGTTGGCGATTTTGAATCTAACGCTTGAGAAAGAAGTTGATCGTGATGAAGTGAATGAATATATTCGTCAAATTTCAATCAACTCAAACCTTCAAGGTCAAATCGGGTATACCAATTCGACTGAAGTAGTTTCAAGCGACTTTATCGGCTCTCGTACAGCAGGTGTATTTGATGCGCAAGCAACCATTACATCAGGTACACATTTGACAGCATATGTATGGTACGACAACGAAGTTGGCTATAGCTGTCAGGTACTTCGTATTGCAGAAAAAATGTGTGGCGTAAACTATCCGAAAGTGCCTGCACTTAGCGTGGCATAAGCCAGTTTAAAAAATATAAAAAGCTCAGTTTCGACTGGGCTTTTTTATGTATGATGTAATGACAGTTAAATTGGAAACCAAGCTGGATATTGGTGAGTGATTACCAAGCTGAAAGCCAAGTAAAATAAAAAAGTTGCAAAAGGAAAGTACGTTGCAGGTCAAGAAATTGCTCGGAGGGCTGGTGTTTATTGTGCTGGCCAGTATTGTCGGTGTTACGATTGGTATCTGGGTATTTAAACATTTTAATGTGTATATCCCGCTTGAAAATCAGGCCGTGAATATTGATTTACAAGAACCACTTCAAGCCAAAGTTAAAATTCAGGATGCCTTGAATGTGGATGTGAGCGGACGCGTCAATGCCACTATTCCTATACACGAAAACCTGAATATCCCACTCACTCAAACGCTGACGCCGCGGGTGTACTTTGATAATCAGGTGCCGATTAAAACCATTATTCCGGTAAAAGAAGTGCTCAAGGTTCGTCAGGATTTACCGATTGATACCAAAGTACAGGTCAGAGTACTCGGACGTGATATCACGCTGCCGATTAAAGGCACCATTCCCATTAACCTAGACGTACCTTTAGACATTCAAGTGCCACTTGATCAAAACGTCCATCTAAAATTTGATGCGCCTGTGCGAACAGTGCTTCAAGAAAACTTAAATATACCGCTCAACACGACCTTGAAAACCAATATTCCAGTCGATGGGCATTTAAATGTACCAATCAAAACTGCACTTGCAGCAAGCGTGGAAGTGAAGAATACCTTGCCTATCAAAATTCAGAAAGGCGAATTAAAAATTCCGCTGTCTAGCGTGACGCTAAAGAAACAACCCGTTGCTGCTCCCTCAACTGCTGTCCAGTCGGGCGTGCAATAGGGGGTGACTATGTGGTTATTCGGAACATTGAAACGCACATTACTGAGCTTTGTTGCGGTGGTTGGTCTTGTGGCATTGCTATTTTGGCTTTACCTCAACATTCAGGCTTCCATGTATGTTTCAGCGCAGCATGCACAGGTGCAATTATCGGAGTATTTGCCTACACGCATCGAGGTAGGCAACCATTTGGAAACCCATTCTATGGGGAAGCTTAATACCGATATCCACATTAACCGACAGCTTTCCTTGCCCCTTAAAGGCAAATATCTGGCTCAGTTGGCCTTTGAAGTAGAAACACCTGTTTCTGTGAGTGTGGATTATTTAACCACTATAAAAATTGATGAACAGATGCCGGTCGAGAGCACGACAGATCTGATTTACCAAAATCAGCTGTTACCTAAATTTCCGCTAAAAATGAATATTCCGATTCGGCTGGATGTGCCATTTCGTTTGAATCGTACTTATCAGGTGCCCATCAAAATTGTATTTAATGGTCCGGTGTATTTTGAGTTTGACGAACCAATCAATCTGGCTGTGAAACATCAGTTTAAACCGACTTTGAATATTGATGATCCGATGACCATGCGAAAAGTCGCGACATTTAATGCCATTATGTATAACGAGGTAAGAGAAACACAGGCCAATCTGGATATGCACATCCAGTTACCACTACGAAATATACACCCCTAAACGGCTCAAATGAAGATGTTGTTCTGCATATACAGCAAGCCTCTGCATCGGCTTTCTCGCGTACAGGTGAAATAACTGATTTTATATTCGAGAAATCCTTTAAAATATGGCAGAATAGGCGGTTTTAGAGATTTTAGAGGATTGGCAAATGCGCTTTGTTGATGAAGCAGTCATTACCGTAGAGGCTGGCGACGGTGGCAATGGCGTGGCCAGTTTTCGCCGTGAAAAATTTGTACCTTTTGGTGGTCCAGATGGGGGTGACGGTGGTCGAGGCGGGAGCGTCTATATTCAGGCCGATGACGACACCGGTACACTGGTTGACTACCGTTATACCCGTAAATTCCGTGCAGAACGTGGTAAAAATGGCGCCGGCGCAAACTGTACAGGCCGTGGTGGCGAAGATGTTGTATTAAAAGTACCAGTAGGCACCACCATTGTGGATGTCGATTCTGGCGATATTATTGGCGATTTGGTTGAAGATGGTCAGCGTGTTTTGGTGGCTGGCGGTGGTGATGGCGGCTTAGGAAACACACACTTTAAGTCATCGACTAACCGTTCACCACGTAAATTCACCACAGGGATTAAAGGCGAATTTCGTGAGATCCGTCTTGAGCTGAAAGTACTTGCAGATGTTGGTTTGCTCGGTATGCCAAATGCAGGTAAATCGACGTTTATTCGTGCAGTGAGTGCGGCGAAACCAAAAGTTGCAGACTATCCGTTTACGACGATGGTACCGAACCTAGGTGTGGTCGATGCCGACCGACATCGTTCATTTGTGATGGCCGATATTCCGGGATTGATCGAAGGCGCTGCGGAAGGTGCAGGTCTTGGTATTCGTTTCTTGAAACATCTGGCACGTACACGTATTTTGTTGCACATTGTGGATGTTCAACCAATTGATGGTTCTGATCCGGTACACAATGCCAAAGCGATCATTGGTGAATTGAAAAAATTCTCTCCGACGCTGGCTCAGCTTCCTGTTGTACTGGTACTCAACAAACTCGATCAGATTGAAGAAGCCAGCCGCGAAGAATGGTGTAAACATATCTTGGATGAGCTAGAGTGGACTGGCCCGGTGTTTCGTACCTCAGGCTTACTCTTAGAAGGCACCAAAGAAGTGGTGTACTATTTGATGGATCAGATTGAACAGCAGCGCGAACTTGAAGCTGAAGATCCAGAATACGCACGACAAGTAAAAGCATTCCGTGAACAGCTTGAAGCTGAAACACGTGAACAAACGATCGCAGCAAAAGAAGCATACCGAGCCATGCGTAAAGCACAGCGTGAAGCAGGTCAGGGTGATGATTTTGACGACGATGATGACGAAGTAGAAGTGATTTACGTTCGTTAAGACGAACTCGAGGGAAAAATGATTGAAGTGATCGATGGGCAACGACAGCTCAAGGCGTGTAAACGTATCGTTGTTAAAATCGGATCATCTCTTCTTACCGCCAACGGACAAGGTCTAGATCTAGATGCAATTTCGCATTGGGCAACTCAAATTGCCGATCTACACACTGCCGGACACGAAATTATATTGGTGTCGTCTGGTGCGGTTGCAGAAGGTATGGTTCGCATGAAGCTTTCGAGCCGACCCACCGATCTACCCAGTCTTCAAGCCTGTGCGGCCATTGGTCAAATGGGCTTGATTCACACGTGGTCGAGTGTGCTCGATAAGCACTCGATTCAGACGGCTCAAGTCTTGCTGACCCATGATGATCTGGCAGATCGTCGACGTTATCTCAATTCATGTGATGCTTTGCAAAACCTGATTGAGTGGCGTGTGATTCCGGTGATCAATGAAAATGACACTGTTTCGACCGATGAAATTCGTTTTGGCGACAACGATACGCTGGCAGCGATGGTGGCGGGCCAAGTACATGCTGATTTGCTGATTATTTTGACCGATCAGCAAGGGATGTTTGACTCCGACCCACGCAATAATCCAGAAGCAAAACTGCTCACCATCGTCAATGCACTCGACGATCGTTTGTTTGAAATGGCCGGTGGTGGTGGTGTTTTAGGCCGCGGCGGTATGGTGACTAAGGTACGTGCAGCACGCTTAGCCGCGAAGTCTGGTTGTCCAACATTGATTGCCAGCGGTGAAAGTGACCGTGTTTTGTCTCGCTTAATGGCGGGTGAAATGCTCGGAACGCTCTTTAGTACCGATAAAGATCGTATGACTGCGCATCAGCAGTGGCTTGCCGCACATTTGCAAACGGCTGGTCGTTTAGTCATTGATGATGGTGCCGTCGATGCGATTAAACAGCGTCATCGTAGTTTATTGCCTGTAGGCGTTAAAGCGGTTGAAGGCCATTTTAATCGTGGTGATGTGGTTGAGTGTGTTGATCAATTGGGGCAGCGAATTGCGGTTGGGCGAGTGAATTTTAGTTCACGTTCGGCTGAGATCATCAAAGGTCTCGCTTCAGATAAAGTCTATCAGGTATTGGGTGAAGCTCGATCACTTGAAATGATTCATCGCAATCATATGGCGATTTATTAAGATCCAATGTGAACAAAAAAGCCCAGAATGAATGTCTGGGCTTTTTTACTTTTAAAGCATACCAATTCAATAGACAAGATGATCTTCTTTGCATAGCATCAAATGGAGCTGTCATCAGGATGATGTCGGCTGGCGTAAAAATTGCTAAGAATAACTTCAAAAATTTTTTATAGGAACGGTATGAAAGTGATTCACTCATTACGAAAAAATTTGTTAAAAAAACAATGGTTTTATTTACTATTAAGTATGGTTTCAGGTGGTGTATTTGCCACAGCACCCGTACATTCCTCAATGTCAGAGCATTCAGCTTCGATACTGCATCGGGTTATCAATGCTGGCGTACTTAATGTTTGTACCACAGGGGATTACCAGCCATATAGCCATTTAAAAAGTGATGGTCATTATGAAGGTATTGATATCACTATGGCTGAGTCTTTGGCAAAAAGCTTGGGTGTGAAGACACAATATGTGCAATCAACTTGGAAGAGTATTATTCCGGATGTGGTTGCTGGTAAATGTGATATCGCAGTTGGGGGGATTTCTGTAACTCTACCGCGTCAGCAAAAAGTATTTTTTACGAATCGTATAGATGTGGATGGCAAAATTCCGTTAGTACGTTGTGCAGATACTAAAAAATATCAAACAATTGAGGCCATTAATAAGCCCAATATTCGCGTGATTGAACCTGCAGGTGGTACCAATGAGGCATTTGCACGTAAGTTTTTGCCAATAACTCAGTTGATTCTTTCAGATGATAATTTGGGTATTTTTCAGCAATTGATAGATAAAAAAGCTGATGTGATGATCACAGAAGCCTCTGAAGCACTTTATCAGAAAAAGCATTATCCTGCGTTGTGTGCGGTGAATCCGACCCAGCCGATGCAATATGGTGAAAAAGCGTATGTACTTCCACTGGGTGATGTCATCTGGAAAGCATATGTCGATCAATGGTTGCATTTGTCGAAAGAAACAGGTGAATACGACACCATTCTCAAGACATGGTTAGGTAGCTCAACACAATAATTAAAATGATAAAAAAGGCAGTTTATACTGCCTTTTTTAAATGCGTGCCGATGTATTTAATCTAAAGGGTGATCACGCGATAACCTTGACGTTTGGTATCTATAAGCATGAAGTTGTGCCAGATATAACAATTAAGCAAATTTCTTAAGTTGCTCAATGTGAGGTAATGTTTGATCTTCGCCAACCATATAGCTGGCATCGGCTAACGACATCATCTCTAAATCTTCATGGCTATTGCCATAAGCATAAACCAGTTCAAAATGGTCTAAATTATACTGCCTTAAAACACGCTGCTTTTTTTGCCCAGAACTACAGTCGGGTGTGGTATACGTGCCAGTGATGATTTGATTACGGATATCGACTTCAGTACAAATCAGTTCAACATCGAGTAGATCAGCCAATGGTTTGAGATATAAGTCTATTGAAGCCGAGACGATCACCACTTTATCGCCACGCAACTGATGTTGTTTGAGCTGAGCGTATAGTTTCGGATCAAGATGATTCATCAATTGCTGCGCATATTCTTTTGCGAGTTGCTGAATGGGGGGCAACGGAGTATCACGAAACATGCTGTCGAATAGTTTGATCCGCATGGACGGGGCAGGGTAAAGCTTTAAATAATATGCCTGAATCCAAGGCAAAATTTTAATGCCCTGACGCACAATATGGCGTTTAGACAAGGCATAAAAAATAAAATGCGTAAAACTGTCTCTTGTGCATAAAGTGCCATCAAAATCAAAAAGTGCAAGATTTACAGTTTGATCCGTTTCGCGCGTTGCATGCATGTCTGATATCTTCCGTTTACACGTGTGGCATACCAATTTGTATTGTAATCACGACTGAGCTTTGGCCCAGAAATGACGACCTGCGGCATGATGGCGTAAGGGGCATCTTTGCCCGTTTGTTTCTCGTACAATTTAATAATAGCAATATATGTCGGTGATTGCTCAAAACTTTGAGTTTTTTCAAGTTTTAAATCTGTACGAATCTGGTTAGGCGTAATCAGAATATTGTTTTGAGTAAACAGTTTGATCAGGGCTTTTTCCGAGCTACTCTTGGTCCCCAAAACGGAACCATCCTTGCTGTAAAGCAACATGTCTCCATCTTCGGTAAGCTGCTCACCGCTGAGCTTGTTGATCATGTCCTGAACAGACGCATTGCGGCTCGAATACATACCAGAGTTGTAATCTGCAAATCGATAAAGCGGCTTACTGTAATCTGCCTTATAAAGCATTAGGCGATGAATGCCATAATACAGCCCGCCATATTGAGTATATAAATCATCGCGTAAATCATTGACACTTTGCAGTTTCACACGCTTGTGCTCTTTGGCATAAACGATATTGACCTGCATAGAACCCAGTGTGGTAATCGGATTCATCTTTTCTGCAATATCCTGACCGACAAGTTTAGCCGCACCAGTAATAGCGCTCACATGATAATGGCCAGCCATATAGTCAAACATTTCTCGATACAGCACATCTAGATCTTGTTCTGTGCGTACTTTGCGCATTTGACTCATGTAATTGTCTTCTTTAGACGGTTGGTTTTTGAGAACATCTTCAAAATAACCAGCCACTGGCCCGCCTATGGTTTTGCCCAGCTTATCTTCAAATTTCTCGTTTAAACGGGTGCTGACTTCTCGAACCGACTTTTCTCCTAAGCCAGCCACCACAGGGTTTGCCACAAAATTTGACTCCTGATCGACCACCGCAATGACGGTGCAGACGTTATCTTTGGTTTTGGCAATACTAAGTTTTTGCATGATTTCATCAATGTCATTGGCCCACGATTGACGGTCATGTACACGTGATGGAATCAGTTTTTTAATCTGTTCGGCTTTGAGTTCGGGTTCATCATTGCTTGACCACCATGAACTATCACTGCACCCTGCCATTGTTAGCCCTAAAAGTGCAACAGACAACGTTTTAAGCAAACCACCAGAAAGAGTTGAATCGTTCATGCAAGCAAAACACCTTGAAAAAGGATGAGTCAAAAAAGCGGATGAAGTATACTATGTTGATCGTAAAATGTATGAATATATATGTATATTGGGTCTTATCAACTGTCAAATAATTTAATCGTTGCCCCTATGGCCGGAGTAACGGATCGTCCGTTTCGTACACTGTGCAAATACTTTGGCGCCGGTCATGCCGTAAGCGAAATGATGACGGCCGATAAGACCTTGAGAATGACGAAAAAAAGTCTTTATCGTGCAAACTTTGACGGTGAACTGGCTCCAATTTCGGCACAAATTGCGGGTTCTGACCCAGAGCAACTGGCCGAGGCAGCACGTTATCAGGTGGCTAACGGTGCTCAAATTGTCGATATCAATATGGGATGTCCCGCAAAAAAAGTCTGTAACAAGCTTGCCGGTTCAGCACTTTTACAAGACGAAGATCTGGTGGCGCGTATTTTAGACGCTGTAGTTGCGGCCGTTGATGTGCCTGTAACACTTAAAACACGGCTTGGTTTTTTAAATGGTCAAGAAAATATTTTGCGCGTGGCCAATCAAGCCGAACAATCAGGTATTGCGGCCTTGGCGTTGCATGGCCGCACACGTGAAGACATGTATTTAAATACTGCGCGTTACGAACTGATTAAGGAAGTGAAATCACGCCTTAAAATTCCCGTGATTGCCAATGGGGATATTGATAGCCCAGAAAAAGCCAAATATGTTCTCGATTATACTGGTGCAGATGCCATTATGATTGGACGTGCGGCACAGGGGCGCCCCTGGATTTTTAGAGAAATTTCTCATTATTTAGCTACGGGTACACATTTAGATGCACCGACTATTTTAGAGGTGAAAGAAGTATTGTTGGGGCATCTTGCTGAGCTATATGCATTTTACGGTGAATACTCTGGATGTCGAATCGCGCGTAAACATATTGCGTGGTACACCAAAGGCTTACGTTCGAGCAATGAGTTTCGTCAAAATATGTATCAAGTCGATAGCACATTACAACAAGCGCAGGTCGTTGAAGCCTATTTTGATGCATTGTTGGCTCAGGGAGAACGTATGAGTGATGTTCAGACCGAGCAAGTTAATTTATTAGAGGTTAGTTAATTTCTTCTAATGAGAAAATGGTCATGAATCGTGGCCATTTTATCATAATTCCAAAAAATCACTCGAATGATAATGGGTATATAGTTGATCTTTAAATAAAAATATCAGTCTAAAGATATACTGGTTCTTAAATATACATCATGAGAAAAGATTGTATAAAAGCAGTTAAAAATGAACAGTTTGAATAAATTTGATCCACTCATTTCAGTGTAGTGTGCTAATATTCATAAAAATCGATATAACGCTCCTTAAGAATTCTGTTAACGGATTAAAGATGCAAAGAAACTTAAAACGATCACGGATCATGCAGGTCGCGACGGATCTCTTTAGCTCGTTTGGATACCATGCAGTTGGGGTGGATTGGATCATCAGAGATGCCGATATCTCAAAAAATACGTTATATAAGTATTTTTTCTCCAAAGAAAATCTCATTTTGGAAGTGCTTAAAGAACGTGACCGTGCTTGCCGGGAATCACTGAGTCAGTTGATTCCGAATGAACTTCCACCCATTCAAAAGCTTGAGCTGGTATTTGATTGGCACAATGAATGGTTTACCGCAAAGAACTTTACGGGCTGTTTATTTGCTAAAGCAATTAATGAGTTCCCCAGTAAAACCAATGAAATCAATAGAGTTGCTACACAGCAAAAAGAGCAGTTAATTCACAAGATCGAACAGATTTTAAGTGAACTCATGGATGATACTCAGGCAAAAAATGTAGCACCGATCATGATGATGTTGCTCGATGGCGCTACACTTTCGGCCCAGATTATTGGCAATCGTCATGCGGCCCTAGATGCTTGGAACGCAGCAAAACGCCTTATCCAACAGACTTAACATACTTGAGTAGGCTGTCGTAGTATTCCTGACAGGTTTTCAAGCGATAGACCACACCAAGTAAAATATCGCGGCTGACATCACGCTCTTTTAAGATCGGCGCGATGACGTAATTGAGCCAGCCTTGAGAATGTTCGATGTCGATCTCAGAATGTTCAGAGTAGTAACGATACAACCATTCAGTTAAGCCATGACGCTGGCATGCGACTTGAACTTTAAGGTAAGACTGTGGATCGATAATTTCGGTCGCAGCCATAATGCCGAGTAAAAGGTAATAATGCTTTCTGTTTAAGGATGCCAGCATAAATAGGTTATAGCCTGCCATTTTTTGCCAAGAATCATGCGCAGGAAATGACGCTTTATTATCCAGATTGAAATGCTCCATCAAGTCATTAAACATGTTGACGTGCGTTTCTTTGCGGTCGCCTTTACCAGATTCGTCCCAAAGATTTTTGATCATTTCCATCCGTGCAGTTGCAGGCGAATTTAAAAGTGTCAAAATGAGCAAATCGAAGAAGCGGATATTCAGCTCATAGTCACTATGGAAAAAAGCATACAGCTGACGATCGGTAGCCTCATGAGCCAGAAAATCAAACAAGGGATGAGCCGATAAATTCTTGCTCTCGCATAGCTGCATAATTGTGTCTGAAATATCACCAGCTGAATGGTCTAGCTGATAAATCGAATCCAGATTTAAATGGTTTAACCAGTATTCTTCAATGGTGTTGCGTAGTGCATAAAAAAATGGCTGATGCTGATTCAGTGCTTCTGAAGAAAGCGGGTCTGAGATTTGCAGATTATACAATTGGTAAAGTGATGAGTGAATTTCGTAGGCGGCTTGATCATCTTTCGCAACAAAGGCTCTTTCAAGCGTAGATTCAACTAACTTTAGAAAATCTTGTTCAAAATCGGGATCTGATTGGAGAAATTGATTCAGTTCGGTGCATTGAATCATATGCTGAAGACTAATATGCACTGGATATTTCAATAAACAAGCAACATCCGTGATGGACAACGCGGCTGAAGATTCTGCTGGTGTTAAAAGCTTTTCCATAATTCTACCAATACATTATTTATTAAACGGTTTGACACGTGAGCGTGCCCTAAACCGCAACAGAATATACAGGAATTCAATTCAAATATGGCTATTAAAAACAGCCAAAAACTTAAAAAATAAACTTAAAAAACTGACGCTAAATATAAAGAAAGATGATTTTTATTAAAAATAAGCAATTGAAATAAATAAACTTATAGAGACTATTTTGATATAGGCTCTAAAAAAATTAACTGCACATTTCTAGTAAAATTTGATTGATCAGATCGGTGGCTTCTAACTCACGGATTTGCGCAACATGACTGCCAGCCCAAAATGCACCGTATTCATGATGTCCGTGTGTAGCCGCCAGTTGATGCAATTGTTTGGCCAGATCATACGTATATGGATAAGCCGGTACATTTGGACGCTGAGGATGATCACATTCAGTATGCCAGCGATTGATAATACCGCGAGCAGGGCGTCCTGAAATACTGGCAGTAATTTGCGTGAGTGGATGCTGTCGAAGTGCTTGTCGGTATGCCGCATTGGCGTTTGAAGTTTTACATTGAACAAATGCCGTACCAAGTTGTACCGCAGCCGCGCCCAGTCGCATCATGTGTTTCGCTTGCTGACCCGTCATGATTCCACCTGCGGCAATAACTGGACATTGACAATGCTGGTGAATCAGTTGAACCAGATCGGCTGTATTAATGGCTGCATCAATAGTGGGATTAAAAATACCCCGATGTCCACCTGCTTCAATCCCTTGCGCAATGATGATGTCGATCCCCGCAGCCTCAATGGCTTTTGCTTCTGCCAGATTGGTTGCACTAACCAGTGTGACAATACCCGNCCCGCCACTTTTAAGGCCTGAATTTGATAGGCATGGGGAAGGCCAAAATGAAAGCTCACTGCTTTGGGCGCAGTAGCCAAGACCAATTCTAAAAAGTCGTCATTTTCTAAAAAACTAGGATAGATACGGTTTAAGGTGGATGGCGGCGTGGCATTAAAACGAGAAAATTCCGGGCTTAAAAAATCAATCCATGCACGCGCATGCTCAGCATTAAGTGCTTGTGGCGTATGGCAAAAAAAGTTAAGTTGAAAAGGTTGATCGGTCAGTGTCTGTGTATGTTCGATTTGCTTTTTTGCATCATCCAGTGAGCTGGCACCTAAGCCTAAAGCGCCTAAACCACCTGCATTTGAAACCTCTGCTGCAAGTTCGGGGGTCGAAACTCCCGCCATCGGTGCAAGTAAGATGGGATGTTTAATCTTGAGCAGCGATAATAATGACATCCTTTTTTATCCTTATGCGATGGTTCAAAAGCTTGCAATGATTCATGCAGCATATTTATGAGATGAATTATTATTCTACGTTAAATAAATTTTTGTGAAAGATAAAGCAGTTTCAGCACTTGAAATACTATTCAATAAAATGAGAAAGATCATGATGACAGGTTTAAAATGATGCTGGTTATGTTATGCATCAAAACATGACATAAACTACATTATTTTGTACTCAAATGATGCATAAAAAATTCTTATTAAGAATAATAAAACTTTTAAAACTCTAAAATATTGAAAATTTAAATAATTTATTCATGGCATGTTCTTTGCTCTAAAAAAATAACTGACAACTTTGCAGGAGATGAAGACATGAAAATCGACAGTGGATTCAGAATCAAGAATATACGTTTGATTGGTCAAACGACCTGTGAACTGTATATGGAAAATACTGAAACATCATGTGTGAAAGGCTGGATTATCAATTGTAATCACGTATTTGTGCATCAATTTCATGATCAGTTAAATCAATTATGCCAGTCTGACAATCCGTTCGACTCATTATTGCAACTCAAACAATTTCATACCGTCGAAGTGTTGTGCTAATTCCACGCTTTATGTGGATAGTCCAAATCGGGATTATCCATGTTTTTGCACGTCTGTATATTTATAAGTAATTGATAATCATATATAAAAAATATTCCCCACAGTAAAAAAATTTTCGAATTCACTAGACGAGAGATTTATTTTCTTATATAAATTACCGAAAGGAAACTTAATTTCCTGATAGTAAACTTACCGATGTTTGCCGATTGCATTGATTACATCGTTAAGTGTCTCGAATCTGTTAATTGGGGAAACATCATGGCCAACGATCTTGTCGATCAGTATGTTCTAAAAATCTCTTGTCCTGCTGCCTCGGGTATTGTGGCTGCTGTGTCGAATTGTTTAGCTGGAAATAATTGCTACATTAGCGAGATGGCACAATATGACGATGAAATTACAGGACGTTTTTTTAGCCGTATTGTATTTCGTTTTAACGAAGGGCAAGGAGATTTGGCATTACTCAAAGAAAAGTTTGCAGATGTCACAATGAAATTTGCAATGAAGGCAGATTTTTACGAAAAGAAAAATCCGATGAAAGTGTTGATCATGGTGAGTAAGTTTGATCACTGCTTGTTGAATTTGTTATATCGCCATCATAAAGGTGAGCTGGATTTTCACATTACTGCCATTGTTTCCAATCATCTGGACTTGCGTGCCATCGCCGAGCGTGAAGGGATTCGCTTCATTTATTTGCCAGTGACCAAAGAAACTAAACAGCAGCAAGAACAAGAACTATTAAAAATTGTCGATGAAACCAAAACTGAATTGGTCATTTTAGCGCGCTACATGCAGATCTTATCCAATAGCTTATGTACTCAATTATCTGGACGTGCAATTAATATTCATCATTCATTCTTACCGGGTTTTAAGGGTGCTCGGCCGTACCATCAAGCCTTTGAACGAGGCGTCAAGCTGATCGGCGCAACTGCACATTTTGTCACCAGTGATTTAGATGAAGGTCCGATTATTGAGCAGGAAGTACAACGTGTTGACCATGCGTATATGCCAAATGATTTGGTCTCTGTTGGACGCGATACTGAAACCGTCGCACTTTCTAAAGCCGTAAAATATTTTGTCGAGCATCGCGTTTTTATGAATGATGACCGTACGGTGGTGTTCAAATGAGTCTTGTCTTAGTAAAACAGCACAGTCCCAAAATCATTGATGGTAAAGCCATTGCGCAAAGCGTACTTGATGAAGTCAAGTCAGAAGTTGAGCGTTATACGGCTCAGGGTGTTGAGCCATGTCTGGCCGTTGTACTGGTTGGGGAAGATCCAGCAAGCCAAGTGTATGTACGTAATAAAGTTCAAAAAGCAGCATTTGTTGGGATTCGTTCATTGGAATTTCGCTTTGATGCTGACCTGAATGAACAGGAATTACTTGACCAGATTGATCGTTTAAATGCGGATGCTAGTGTGCATGGCATTTTAGTGCAGTTACCTTTACCTAAACAAATCAATGAAACTCGCGTGCTTGAACGCATTCACCCTCTAAAAGATGTGGATGGTTTTCATAGTGAAAATGTGGGGGGCTTAAGTCAAGGACGTGATGTTTTAACACCATGTACACCGACGGGCTGTATTCGTTTACTTAAAGATAGCTTAGGTGATGATTTAAGTGGTTTACATGCGGTTGTAATTGGGCGCTCCAACATTGTAGGCAAACCGATGGCAGCATTATTGCTCCGCGAAAGCTGTACGGTCACGGTTGTTCATTCCAAAACCCGCAACATTGAGCAGGTCTGTCAGCAGGCTGACATTGTAGTGGCGGCTGTGGGCAAAGCCAATATGGTTAATGCATCGTATCTAAAAGCCGATGCCGTGGTGATTGATGTGGGCATTAATCGAATTATGACACATGAAAAAACACGCTTGGTGGGTGATGTCGATTTTGAAGATACCTTGCCGATGGTCAGTGCGATTACCCCTGTGCCTGGTGGTGTAGGCCCAATGACCATTGCGTATTTGATGAAAAACACCTTGCAGGCAGTACGTTTGCAGCATCCACAAATATAAATGATGAAAAGGCGTTATGACACGCCGCGGAGAAATACACCATGCCTTTGAGTCTGCTGAAGTATGGATTAAGTGATGAGTATCCTGTGGAAGTGGATTTGCCACCCCCTAAGGAACTTAAGTCTCATTATGACGTTGTGATTATTGGTGGAGGTGGACATGGTTTGGCGATTGCCTACTATTTATCGAAATATCACGGCATCAGTAATGTTGCGGTACTGGAAAAATCATATTTGGGCGGCGGTAATACGGCACGTAATACGGCAGTGATTCGTTCCAATTATCTGACTTCAGACGGTGTGAAGTTTTATGCCGAGTCGGTTCGGATGTTTAAAAATCTATCAAATGAATTTGATTTCAACATTATGTACTCCGAGCGTGGTCAATTAACCTTGGCGCATACAGATTCGACAGTTCGAGCATTTCGTCAGCGTGCAGAAGTCAATAAGCATTTTGGGGGGCGCACTGAAATGATTGATCGAAAGCAAATTAAGGAGCTGGTGCCATGTCTCAATCTAGATCCCGCACATTTACCTGTATTGGCTGGGTTGTGGCATATCGACGGTGCGACAGCGCGTCATGATGCTGTCGCGTGGGGATATGCCAAAGAAGCTGCGAAACGCGGTGTTGAAATTCATCAGCTTACCGAAGTACAAGATTTTGTGGTGCAAGGCAATCAGGTCACGGCAGTGAAAACCAATCGCGGTATGGTGCAATGTGGCTGTGTGGTTCAGGCCATTGCGGGTGCGTCTTCAATCTTAATGAATAAGCTCAAGATCCGCGCGCCGATTCATACCTATCCTTTACAGGCCATGGTTTCACAACCTTTTAAGCCATTTATCAATCCGCTGGTAAGTTCTTCCGCGCTGCATTGTTATGTGCAGCAAACCAGTCGGGGAGAAATTGTATTTGGTGGGGGATCAGACCCGTATCCGTTGTACAACACGCGCTCCACCCTAGATTTAAAAGAAAGCCTGCTTGCCCATGCGATTGAAATGTTTCCGTTTATGGCCAATGTCAAGCTCATGCGTCAATGGGCGGGAATCACGGATATGACCCCAGACTATAGTCCGATCATGGGGAAATCGCCGTATGACAATTACTATCTGGATGCAGGTTGGGGGACTTGGGGTTTCAAATCGACGCCTATTTGCGGCAAAACCATGGCAGAGCTGGTCGCAACAGGGCGTACCCCCGACCTGATCAAGCCATTTGAGCTGTCACGTTTTAGTCGTTTTCAACAAGTCAACGAAATGGGCGCGACTGCGGCGAGCCATTAAGGAGAACATGAAATGAAAATTATGCATTGTCCTTTAAATGGGCCACGAAATATCAGCGAATTTACCTACGGTGGTGAGTTTAAAGAAATACCGGATCAGAATACGTGTAGTGATCTGGAGTGGGCAGATTATGTATTCAATACTGACAATATTGCAGGCGTGGTTTTGGAGTGGTGGATGCATACCCCGAGCAGTTACTGGTTCATTGCACAAAGACATACCGTGACCGATGAAATTTTAAGAACTTTTGATCCTAAAGAAATCTTTGATCGACGTGTTGAATTTTCTGCAGTCAAAACTAGCGCATCTGCTACACCTATGAAGGAGTCTTTGACATGAGTAATCTTGCTTTACAACGGCTTCCGCATCCGTACGGTCGTATGATCGATCGTACCCAAGTCGTAGCGTTTGAATTTGATCATCAAAAATATCAAGGCTTTGCAGGGGATAGCATTGCCAGCGCCTTAATTGCCAATCAGCGCTGGGTTATGTCGCGCTCTTTTAAATATCATCGTCCACGTGCACCATTGACCATGGCTGGACAAGATGCCAATACCTTGATTCAGCTTCCAGAAGAAGCGAATGTTTTGGCAGATACTACAGACATTCAACCGCAATTACGTGCCGCTGGACAAAACTTTTCAGGCTCTTTATTGAAGGATTCTAATGCCTTTTTAGGTAAGTTTTCTAAATTTATGCCTGTTGGCTTTTACTACCGTGCATTTTACAAACCTAAGGGCGTGTGGAAACTCTGGGAACCATTCATTCGTAAAAAAGCAGGTTTGGGTGTTCTGGATTTAAACTTTGAACCAGAATACTACGACAAAGCCTATCTGTTTCACGATGTAGTCGTGGTCGGTGGTGGGCCAGCAGGTTTGCAGGCGGCATTGTCTGCTGCAGAGCAAGGCGCCAAGGTACTTTTAGTCGAGCAAGAGAAATTGTTGGGTGGCAGCCTGAATTATGCACGCTTTGATGTTGAAGGAGTGGTGGCCGATCAGCTACGTGAGCAACTGGTAAACGCCGTCACTGCACATGCCAACATTCAAGTCATGACGCAGGCAGTATGTAATGCGTGGTTTACCGACCATTATTTACCTGTGATTCAAGGCAAGCGCATGTATAAAGTGCGCGCCAAGCAATGCATTGTAGCCAGCGGTAGCTTTGATCAACCTGTAATCTTTAGAAATAATGATTTGCCAGGTGTGATTCTGACCAGCGCAGTACAACGTCTTATTAAATTATACGCAGTTAAACCTGGCCAAAAAGTTGTGATTTTAACTGGTCATGATGATGGTTATTTGGCAGCACTGGACATGCTTGAAGCAGGTATAGACGTGGTTGCGGTGGTCGACTTGCGTGAAGTTCCACGTAATAAAGCCGCCTATGGTGCGGTCAAAGCCAAAAATGTGGCCTGTTATCTGGGCAGTACCGTATTTGAAGCGTTGCATGACAAAACCATGCATCGCGTTCATGGTGTTGATATCCGAAAGATCGTATCTGAAGGTCAAGTCGCTCAAGAGATAAAAAAACTGGATTGCGACGTACTGTGTATGTCTTCTGGATACATGCCCGTGTACCAACTGCTCTGCCAAGCAGGTGGAAAGCTGAGTTATAACGATCAAAAAGCCGAGTTTCATCTTTCAGGCTTGCCTCAAGGCTTACATGTCACAGGCTCAGTCGAGGGTATACATGCCATTGAGCAGGTGGTGGAGCATGCAAAATATACGGGCACACTGGCTGCACAGTATGCTTTAGGACAGCCGCTTAATATTCAATGGCCTTCAAATACTGTATTAAAAAACAATCCAGTCAATTTTCCTTGGCCGATTTTTGCCCATCCTAAAGGCAAAGAGTTTGTCGATTTTGATGAAGATTTACAAATTCGAGATATCGTCAATGCCACCAAAAGTGGTTACCGCGATATCCAGTTGGTGAAGCGCTTTTCAACGGTTGGCATGGGGCCATCGCAAGGTCGTCATTCAGCACTGTCCACAGCTCGTTTGGTCGCTAAGTCGACTCAGCGCAGTGTAAGTGAAACAGGGGTGACCACAGCCCGACCTCCATTTACTGTGGAAAAACTGGCACATGTCGCAGGGCGTAGTTTTGATCCGTATCGCCAAACTCCGATGCATGCGCAACACCTTGAAGCAGGCGCCACCATGATGCCGGCAGGAAATTGGCAACGACCAGCCTTTTATGGTGATGCGGCACACCGATTACAACATATTGAAAATGAAGTGAAGCATGTACGCAATCAAGTGGGCATGATTGACGTTTCTACGCTCGGCGGGCTTGAAATTCGTGGACCAGATAGCGCTGAATTCATCAATCGGCTTTATACCTTTGGCTTTACAAAGTTGCCAGTGGGGAAAACCCGCTATGCCGTGATGTCGAATGAGCACGGAGTAGTGATTGATGACGGTGTTGCAGCGCGCTTGAGTGAGCATCACTTTTATGTGACCGCCACTACAAGTGGTGTCGATCGTATCTATCAACAAATGCTGAAATGGAATGCACAGTGGCGTTTGAATCTAGACATTACCAATGTGACCACCGCGTTAGCCGCGGTGAATATCGCAGGCCCACAGTCACGTGCCGTGATGCAAAAAGTGTGTCACGATATTGATTTGTCAAATACAGCGTTTCCATATTTAGGTGTAAGGGAAGGACATATACAGGGCATTCCTGTACGTATCTTGCGAGTTGGCTTTGTAGGCGAGTTAGGCTATGAAATTCACTTTCCGGCACGCTATGGCGAGTTTATGTGGAATCACCTCATGCAGGCTGGTCAGGCATTTGATATCAAGCCATTTGGCGTAGAAAGCCAGCGTCTGTTACGTCTGGAAAAAGGTCATATCATCATTAGTCAGGATACCGATGGCATGACTCATCCTCAGGAGGTTGATCTAGGATGGGCCGTTGCCAGAAACAAGCCTTGGTTTGTGGGCAAGCGTTCAATTGCAATCCTTGAGCAACAACCTTTAAAGCGTAAATTGGTGTCATTTGTACTCGATAAATCGCAGGAAAAACCCTTAGAAGGACATATTGTGCTTGAGGGTGAGAATATTTCTGGAAATATCACCTCATGTGAATATTCACCTACGCTCGATAAAATTATTGGAATGGCGTATGTCGGAATTGGGCAAAGTGAAGTTGGACAGCAATTTCCAATTCGTGTTGAGAAGGGCGCAATGGTGCATGCCACTGTGGTGAAAGCGCCATTTTATGATCCAGAAAATCACCGTCAGGAGATTTAACCATGCAGTCACTTTATCAGGCAGAACGTAGTCCTATTGAAATAGGTGGATCTCAAGTTGCATATCAAAGCTTTGGTTTGGGAAAACGCTTTCTTCAGGACCAATCTTTTTCCGATGAAAAAACGATAGCCCAGTGCAGTATTGTAGATTTAACCAATCTATCCCGTGTAGGGTTTAGAGGACAAGATGCCGCTGCCTACTTGAGCAGTTATGGATTTCAATTACCACAGCAACCGAATCAGGCCATACAGCAAGAAGATGGATGCTGGGTACTACGTTTATCCTTGACTGAATATTGTGTACTTGGGTCGCTTCAGGATTTTGGTGAGCGCGTGAGCCAGTTGGAGCAAGGTTGGCAAATGGATGAGTGTGCCAATTATTTACTGCCACGCCAAGATAGCCATGCATGGATTCAGTTATCTGGCGCGCCTGTAGCCGAGCTCATGGCAAAGTTATGTGCTGTGGATATGCGACTTGATGTATTTCAGGTGGGGCAGATTGCACAGACATCCGTCGCACGAATCAATGCAATAGTGGTAAATGTTAGTGATCCAAATACGCATAAGTTTAATATTCTGTGTGATCGTGCGGCAGCACTCTACTTGTGGGGTGTTTTGCAAGATGCGATACAGGAATTTGATGGAAAAATATATGGAATCAATGTGTTATTGTAATGCGGGAAGATCATTGCAAGCGTTCATCACTTCCCCATTAAAATGATGAACGCGATCGACTCGTTTTGGGACAAATATCTGCCCAATATATTTGTCCTTTTTTTAAGGAGTATTTGGGTTTTGTCTTAGCTTGTTGGCAAGCCTTCTACGAAGCTAATCATCACATCTGCACATCCTTCACGCGCTAAACGCGCCTGTTTATATTCTTCTGAGTCATAACATTGTTGTGCAGTCGCCAGATCTGGAAACTCAATAATGACATGACGCTGATAAGCCTGTCCTTCTAAACAAACAGATTCACCACCACGCGCTAAGAATTTTGCACCGTATTTTTCAAAGGCAGCCGGCGCAAGTTTCATATATTCCTGATATTGCTGCATATCATGAATGGTGACATGTGCGATCCAGTAAGCACTCATATTTAATCCCTTTGATTTATTGTTCCTGTATTTGTTTTTCAAGAATTTGCTTGGCGATTGTCGATGCCTCATGCAAATGTGCAGCAACGGCTGCTTTGGCTGCATCGGCATCTTTTATTAAAATTGCCTCGACAATCGTACAAATACGTTCATAACCCGACACCGCACGATGGGGTGAATTAATGGTCATGGCACGTAAACGGCTGATTCGTCCGTTGAGGCGTTCAACTACTTCCCAAGCAATATCATGATTGGCAATTTCAAAAATAAAACGATACAGATCTCTAGAAACACTGAGTAAATCCTGCATTTTTCCATCTTCAAATGCATCATGTAGCTTTTGTAGATGGCTTTGAAGTTTCTGACTACCTTGCTCGTCAAGCTTTTTAGTACAGTCAACTACGGCACTTTGTTCGAGTAATAAACGGATATCATAGATCTGCTGCGCAACATGCCAGTTTAATACCGATACAATCGGGCCTTTATTGGGTAGGGTTTCTACCAATCCTTCTGCTTCCAAATAACGAATCGCTTCACGTACCACCGTGCGGCTCACGCCTAATTCTTCACATAATACTCGCTCAACCAGACGTTTTCCTGCCGGGAAATAGCCTGTAATGATGGCATTACGCAGATTAGTTAGTGCCATTTCCCTCAACGTAATAGGGGGATGCTCGATTTTTAGATTCAAAGTCATACACTCACTCAAAATTTATTTGTGTAATTTTTGGTTACATTTATAGGCATCAATATTAGCAAAAAAAACGGTACTTGAGTAGTCTGTACTATTGTATACCATAATATTGTGTTTTATATTGATGTAAAACAAGGGAGGAAAATCCGTGAGCCTAATCCGAAAAACAGTACTGCACGTAGAAACAATTTATGTGGATGGTGGCAAAGAAGCGCCAACACCATTAAAGATGGTGGCTGCTGCTGCGGTACTTAAAAATCCATGGGCTGGACAGGGATATGTCGAAGATCTTGCACCAGAAATCCGTCGCATTGCGCCAGAGTTGAGCAAGCATTTAACCAAGATGATTATTGATGAAGTTGGTTCTGGTGAAGCCGTCGAGGCATTTGGTAAATCTGCTGTTGTCGGGCTCGATGGTGAACTCGAACATGCTTCTGCACTCATTCATACCTTGCACTTTGGTAATACTTACCGCAGCGCTGTGGGTGCGAAATCTTATTTGGCATTTAACAATACACGTGGCCCAGCAAATGCACCGATTTTAGTGCCGATGATGGACAAAAATGATGAAGGTCGCCGTTCACATTATTTGACAGTTCAATTCGCGATTGCCGATGCACCCGCTGCAGATGAACTGGTGGTGGTGATTGCAGCCTCAACCGCAGGTCGCCCACATCACCGGATTGGTGATCGTTATAAAGATTTAGAAGAGTTAGGCCATGATCTCAAAAACCCTGCAGCTGTCAAATAATCGTACCGCTCATTATTTTGAGCAAGGTGAAGGAGAACCGCTGGTTCTCATTCACGGTGTAGGAATGCAGGCCGAGGCATGGTATCCACAAATTGATTATTTTTCAAAGCATTATCATGTTGTTTCTCTGGATATGCCAGGGCATGGTCAGAGTACTGCACTTGCAGCAGATGCACAGCTACAAGATTTTGTAGACTGGGCCATTGAGTGTATTTGTGCATTAAATCTGGGGCCTGTCAATCTGGCGGGACATTCGATGGGGTCACTCATCACTACAGGTGTAAGTGTGACCCGACCAGATCTAGTAAAGCGCATGGCAGTACTCAATGGTGTGTATAAGCGTACCGACGCGGCTCGAGAAGCTGTGATTCAGCGAGCCGAAGCGCTCAAACAAGGTCATCTGGATATCGATACACCTTTGCAGCGCTGGTTTGGCCAAAGCGAAATTGAAAAGACCGCATCCGAACGGGTTAAATCGTGGCTTGAAAACGTGAATATGTCTGGATATACCACCGCCTATCGTGCTTTTGCACAAGGGGACTTGGTGTATGCAGATGGCTGGGCGGATATCCAATGTCCAGCACTGGTATTAACTGGAACAGATGATCCAAACTCAACCGCAGAAATGACTATACAAATGGCAAATCAGGCCAAGCATGGCACTGCAATTGTGATTGAAAACGAACGGCATATGGTGAATCTCACCGCACCTGAGAAAGTCAATCAAGCGATGCAAGCGTGGTTGGAAACAGCCCCCTAATTTGTTTCAGAGATTGAAGGAGTATTGAAATGAGCGAAATGGATGCAGTGAATAAAATACGTGAGCTACGCGATGCCTTTGGATCATTTATGACAGGCGTGACGGTCGTGACCACGTGTAAAGATGACGGGACGCCGCTTGGTTTTACCGCAAACTCTTTTGCTTCGGTGTCTTTGGACCCAGCTTTGCTTTTAGTCAGCATTGCCAAGACATCAAGCAATTATCATAACTTTGCAGATGCATCACACTTTGCCATTAATATTTTGGCAGAAGAACAAAAAGATGTATCTAATACCTTTGCCCGCCCAAGCGATGATCGATTTGCTCATTTAGCTTGGACAAAAAGTGAATATCAAAATCCATTAATTGACGGCGTCAGTGCTTGGTTCGACTGTACCACCTATCAGGTGGTCGATGCAGGTGACCATGCCATACTCATTGGTAAAGTAGAAAATTTTGCTTCGGCGGGTTTTGCAGGTCTTGGCTACTATCGCGGTGCCTATTTCACGCCAGCCAAATCCTCTACAGATGTCATTTCAAGCATGAAAGTCATGATGATGGCATTGATTGGGCACGAAAATAAAATCTTGCTCGAACAGACAGCCGATCATAAATGGGCCTTGCCGCATTTGATGGTCGAAAAAGACGGTGCAGAAAAAGCCTTGGAAAAGATCTTTGCAACCTATCAGCCAGAGGCATCACCCAGCTTTATCTATTCTGTGTATGACGATATCACCACTCAGCAGCAATACATTGCATTCTTGTGTAATACCCCTGTAGCGACTGCGCATAGAGGTCAGTTTGTCGATTTAAATGACCTTGAAAAACTTACGTTCGTCGACAGTGCTTTACAAAGCATGCTGATGCGTTATCGCAAAGAAAATTATCTGAAAACCTATGGTGTTTATTACGGTAATCATACCAGTGGCACAGTTCGTCAAATTGTTAAAGAGGGAGTTTAACCATGCGTTTTTCACTATTTGTACACATGGAACGTGTCTCGGATCAGCAAACACAAAAACAGCTTTATGATGAAATGATTGAGTTGTGTCAGATTGCCGACCGTGGTGGTATGCACGCGATCTGGACGGGTGAGCATCATGCCATGAATTTCACCATTGCGCCGAATCCGTTTTTGAATCTGGCCGACTTAGCTAACAAAACCCAAAATGTACGTTTGGGAACTGGTACCGTAGTGGCACCGTTTTGGCATCCGATCAAATTGGCTGGCGAAGCGGCTATGACCGACATTATTTGTAATGGCCGTCTGGATATCGGGATTGCCCGTGGTGCGTACTCTTTTGAATACGAGCGTATGGTACCCGGTATGGATGCATGGAGTGCTGGTCAGCGTTTACGCGAAATGATTCCCGCCGTTAAAAACCTATGGAAAGGGGATTATGAACATCACGGTGAGTTTTGGCAGTTTCCGAAAACCACATCGGCACCTCAGCCATTACAGCAACCTTATCCTCCAATTTGGGTGGCAGCACGTGATCCAAATAGTCATGAATTTGCTGTACAAAATGGCTGTAACGTACAGGTAACTCCGCTTCATCAGGGCGACGAAGAAGTCGAAAAGTTAATGGGACATTTCAATAGCGCCTGTGAAAAGTTTCAGGATATTGCACGCCCTGAAATCATGTTGCTACGCCATACTTATGTGGCAGATAGTGAAGAAGATGCGCAGCTTGCGGCTAATGAGATGAACGTGTTCTACAACTATTTCGGTGCATGGTTTAAAAATGAACGTGAAATCAATCAAGGTTTGATTGCACCATTATCAGATGAAGAAATTGCAGCGCATCCTTTTTATACACCTGAAGCGATGCGTAAAAATAATGTCATTGGTCAGGCACAAGAAGTGATTGAGCGTTTAAAAGCGTATGAAGCTATGGGATACGACGAGTATTCATTCTGGATTGATACCGGAATGAGTTTTGAACGTAAAAAAGCCTCTCTCGAACGTATGATTAATGAAGTTATGCCCGCATTTTCTGAATCAAAACTGGATCGCCGTCATGCAAAAATTTCAGCTGTATATTAACGGTCAGTTTGAGAATGGTGCTGCGCAATTTGACAGCATCAATCCGGCTACAGGTGAAATCTGGGCAAAAATGCCAGAAGCACGAACAGATGAAGTCAATCGTGCGGTAGATGCAGCCGAACAAGCATTTTATAACGCCAGTTGGGCGGGGTTGACGGCCACTCAGCGCGGTAAGTTACTTTATAAACTTGCCGACCTGGTCGAACAGGCGGCACCACGACTTGCTGCTTTAGAAACCACAGATACCGGCAAGATTATTCGTGAAACCTCCAGCCAGATTGCTTACGTAGCAGAGTACTATCGCTATTATGCAGGGCTGGCAGATAAACTCGAAGGCAGTTTGATTCCAGTCGATAAACCCGATATGCAGGCATGGCTTGTACGTGAGCCAGTGGGTGTGG
Source organism: Acinetobacter sp. 243_ASPC (assembly GCF_001054715.1). Lineage (NCBI taxonomy): Bacteria > Pseudomonadati > Pseudomonadota > Gammaproteobacteria > Moraxellales > Moraxellaceae > Acinetobacter > Acinetobacter sp. 243_ASPC. Next base: position 100,906 of record NZ_JVOR01000081.1, read on the forward strand.
TTGCTGCGATTGTACCGTGGAACAGTCAATTGTTTTTGTCTGCGGTTAAACTCGGACCAGCGCTTGCGGCAGGTTGTACGGTTATATTAAAAGCTTCTGAAGAAGCACCGGCACCCTTACTCGAATTTGCTAAATTGATTGATGAGGCTGGTTTTCCTGCTGGTGTGGTGAATGTAATTACTGGTTTTGGTCCAGAATGTGGTGCTGTATTAAGTGCACATCCTAAAGTGGCCCATATTGCATTTACCGGTGGTCCAGAAACAGCCAAACACATTGTCCGAAATAGTGCAGAAAATCTGGCAAAGGTTTCACTAGAACTCGGGGGTAAATCTCCGTTTATCGTATTTGCAGATACAGATATGAATAGTGCCTTAAATGCACAGATTGCAGCAATTTTTGCTGCAACAGGCCAAAGCTGCGTGGCGGGTTCGCGTCTTTTGATTGAAGCAAGTATCAAAGATGAATTTTTGCAGCGTTTATCTGAACGTGTACAACGTATCAAGATGGGTTTACCCGATGATATGCAAACCGAATACGGCCCACTGTGCACGCTCAAGCAACGTGAAAAGATTCAGCAAGTGGTGCAGCATTCAATTGAACAAGGTGCAAAACTGATCACTGGTGGTCAAGTGTGCGCAGGAGCGGGGTATTACTATCCGCCGACAATTCTGGATTGTACTGGCGTGCCCGATGCACAAAGTATTCATACCGAACTGTTCGGTCCGGTGCTATCGGTCGATACGTTCATTACAGAAGCAGAAGCAATTCAAAAAGCCAACAGTACGCCTTACGGGCTGGCGTCTGGTGTGTTTACTAGCAATCTAAATCGGGCGCATCGTATGACCCGTGCCATTCGTGCGGGGATTGTATGGCTCAATACCTATCGGGTTGTTTCACCACTGGCACCGTTTGGTGGTTATGGACTATCAGGCCACGGTCGTGAAGGTGGTTTGAGTGCTGCACTTGAATACACCACCACAAAAACTGTCTGGCTTCGAATGTCAGATCAGCCAATTGATGATCCTTTTGTTATGAGGTAGTGAGTCAAATCAGGATGATTTTGATGTCGTAAATTTACTTGATTATTCAAGTAAATTAAAGAAAGGGATTAATGTCAGAAAATGGATTTTCTAAGGCTAAACCTGAAATTGGTATTGGTTTGGCTAAGTTTTATTTTAAATAAAAATATTTAAAAAACAAAACAATGAAAACCCCATTGAACTTAATCTCCATTTTTAGCTGTTGGAAAGGAAGCGTAAAGATGAACACTTTCATTCAAAGAAATTTTTAAAATCTGTATATAAAATGGTCTAAAAATTGCTTTGAATTAAAGGAATAAAAAATTCCTTTCAGGAATGATTGGAATTGTCATCTGGGTCAGTTGTCTTAAAAGTGAGACTAAGGAAATGAGTCAAAATGCAACATCAAACAAAGCGTTTGAAATAGAAAGCAACAGTATCGATTATGTGGATGCTTCTCAACGTAATGGTCACGTGAAAGATTTATTCACGCTCTGGTTTTGTACCAATATTGCACCTTTAGCTGTCATTACGGGTGCGATGTCAGTGCAAACATTTCATCTCAATATCATGAGTGCATTGACCGCAATTATTCTCGGTCATTTTTTTGGTGCCTCCATTTTGGCACTGACCTCTGCACAAGGGCCGCAGGTGGGTATTCCACAAATGATTCAAAGTCGAGCACAGTTTGGACGCTATGGTGCTTTACTGGTTGTCATTTTTACCACCTTTATCTATCTGGGTTTTTTTACGTCAAACATTATTTTATCTGGAAAAACGCTACATACCGTGATTCCTGCTATTCCGGTACCAACAGCAACTGTGATTGGTGCAATTACAGCAACGCTGATCGGGATTATTGGCTATCATTTTATTCATAAATTTAACAAAATCGGAACATGGTTTATGGGCGGCGCATTGCTGATTGGCTTTGCTCTCATGATTCCACATGTCACAGCAGATGTATTGGCAAAAGGCTCTTTTAATTTAAAAGGCTGGTTTGCAATGTTCTGTGTATGTGCGATCTGGCAAATCAGTTTCTCGCCATATACCTCGGATTACTCGCGCTATTTGCCTAAAGAGATTGGGATTTTTAAGCCGTTTATTTATACCTATCTGGGTGCAGCTCTTGGTACTGTGGTGGCATTTTGTTTCGGTATGCTTGCGGTAAGTTTATTTACCATCAATGATGCTATGGAAGCGGTGAAAACTGCCACGGGTGGTTTTGGCGTGGTGCTCATGATTTTGTTCTTATGCAATATTATTGGTCACAATGCCATGAATCTTTATGGCGCTTCGCTTTCATTTATTACCGCAATTCAAACATTTGCAGGTAAATGGATTCCAACCAAATCGACACGAATCATTCTTTCGATTTTTGTCCTCATTCTTGCAACCAGTACGGCACTTTGGGCATCAAGCAGTTTTATCAGCTACTTTCTTAACTTTATTTTTGCCTTGCTTTTCATTTTAGTGCCTTGGGTGGTGATTAACCTGATGGACTTCTATTACATCAATAAAATGCAGTACGACATTGCTTCAATTTTTGATGAACATGGTGGTCAGTATGGCAAATACAACATGAAAACTCTGGTGACGTATTTTGTTGGAATTGTGGTTCAAATTCCATTTCTTACCAATTCATTTTTCACAGGGCGCTGGGCCAATGTCATACAAGACGTTGATATCTCATGGATTGTAGGCATGATCGTAACCGCTGTTGTTTACTTTGTATTTAACCAGTCTAAAGTAACAGCGCGTGATTACACTGTCTCGACCAAAAAATGCTAAGCCAAAATGAAAAGCGGGAAAAAGTGATGAAAAGACAATATTTGAGTAGTTGTGTGGGGTTGATCAGTATCTCAATGGCATTACCATGCTTTGCAGGCTTCACGTTTGGCGATGCAAAAACAGATACGGGTGCACTGACGATTTCGGGCTATGTACGCGCCAATTATCAGGATAAAAATTACGGATCGGATAACGATCATAAACTCCAGTTTAATGCGGCTAAATTGGCGCTAGATTATGATTCGCCTCAATGGTTTGGTCATGCCGAATACCGTTGTTATCAGTATAGTACCTTGTGTGATTTCTCGACATTGGTTGATGCTTATGCAGGATATCGTTTTACTGATAAGCAAACATTAACCTTAGGATTACAGCCTGTTCCATTTGGTATTGGTCGTTTTTGGGAAAGCTCACTCTATGGTGGGATTAATAACACCATGGGATTGGAAGATGCACATAATCTGGGTGCAAATTATCATCATGAAATCGGTTCGACCAAAATTGATTTAGGTTACTTTGCAACTGATGGTGGGCACTATACGGGCGATAGCCGTGATTCGGCGCGTTATACTGCAAATTTTGTCAAAACCAGTGATCCAACCCAATCGACGTTAAATGAAAAAAATATGTGGATTGCGCGCGTAAGTCAGGATATTAAACTCTTACCTGATATGAGCATGAATGTGGGTGGTTCTTACTGGTACTCCGATATTGAAAATAAGACTTCTGGTTTAGATGGAAACCGTAAGACATGGGCATTGTTTACAGGCCTGAACTACAAAAATCTAGCCTTAAGCTTCACTGGCGGCCAAAATGATGTCACCAATAAAGATGCGTTACATCCTGATTATTCGGTGATGGGATCTTATGATGGCGAATATTATTGATACCTAATAATATAAAGATATAAGAGTGTTGAGATAATTGTGGGATTTTGTGGGATAAGATGGGATTGAGTGGGATAGATTTTAGAATTTGATTTCAAATTTAAGCAGGTTTAGAACCTGCTTTTTTTATTTGAACAAATCTAGATTTTTGTCTTCTTCGAGTGGTTTGATTTTAGCGCGAGCGGCTTCTCTGATCCAGCGCGGTGTTATTCCGAACTTGCGTGCCAGCTTTGCCTTAGATTCACCCTTAGCCAATGCTTTTTGTATTAGCTTAAACTTCATGCTTGAAGTGATCATGGTGCCCATAGGAACTTCTATACGCTGTCCACCAAGCTGCTTAGCAAGCTCCTGAAGCGCTTTTAAACCAATCACGCCCGCAATGTCATGTTCCACATTTAGGCCACGTTTGATGACAAAAGGAATGTGTAATACAGTGCCTTTGTATTCTTTGATCAAACGTAGGGTTTTTTCAATTCCGATCAATTCTGCGATGAAGCGCCAATTTTTTGGCATAAGCGCTAAAATTTCCTGATCTTCAAGTACTTCTTGTGCGTCTTCAATGTGAACCTGGTACGCCATGCTGATTGCTCCCACTTTAAGCAAATGTTATTATTACGTCGTGGTATAGATATTTTTCTTCTTAACTTTAGCGGGTTGGGTTGAATCTAAAAAGCTCATGATTGCAGTCATGGGCTTTTTACTTTTTAGACTTCTACACGCTCAATGCCGCAACGTTTGCACCACTGGCGTAAGTGAGTAATGATCAAGTCTGCATGCTTACTACTCAAAAACTGTAGTGCGCTGACACCGACTTTATTTTCGACAAATTTAGCCAAAGCTTTCTCGCTGCTGTTACGGACTTGGCCTGCTTCATGAAGTTGTAACCACAAGTGGCGGATCAATTTGCTCTGTGGATCACTGGCCAGATTTTTAACTTCAGATTTAGGTTTTGAATCGATGACAAAGCCGATTTGCTTCATGCGATCCAGCACAGCTTCAAGCTGTGGGATCGAAAGTTGTTTTGAACTTGTTTTGCCTGTACAACTTTCTAAAATTTCACGGTAAAGCTCGTCGTCAAGACCGAGCTGTGATTTACCAATATGAATAAGCTGGATGAGTTTGGCTTTTTTATTGAATTTCATATCAAAATACTCCCTTGGTTGCGTCATACAAACCAATCAGAGCAAGCAAGCCGAGGCTTGCAGAGCAACCTGCTTTTAGTAAGTATGAGCGACGTTGAAAAACGGTTAGGCCGTCAACATTGCGCGAGAGCCAAGCCAGACGTGCTTGCTGGAAGCACTGGAATAATCCAAGTAGAAAGACAGCAAAGAAAGCCAAAATCATGATGGTTCTCCAATCAAAGACAATGCTTGTGCAGCATCTGCAAGACTTGAGAAGAAATGAAAAACTAGAGGTACTGCTCGAAAGATTTGAATTGTTCCAAGATATTGACCAACTGGCTTGGTGATTTCATGGCCAGTACCAACACATAAAATGTTGTATTTAATTTTTGGCATTTCAGGATCACATAACACCCAAAGTTGTGGATCACCTTGTTGTGTATCGATGCACAAAGCTTTGCAACCCGCATGCATTTCGATGGTCTGATTGTCCTGAAGTGCTAGAGCATATTTAAAGATAGTTTTGCTCATGAAACCTCTCCCAAACTTTCAACCACTTCGGGTGGTAATTTGTCTAAATCATCACGAGTAATCATTGTATTCTTCCTCAAAAAACTTGATTGCCGCATCAATCGCATCTCGACCATCCAGCTCCTTAGCAATAGACTCATCATCTTCGTTCATGACGAAATAGTATTGAGTGGAAGGATTTGTATTCCACTTTTCAACTCGAATACGATTCTCCATGATGAAATCAAAACGTGCAGAATCTTGTGAAATATGTGCTAAATGTTTTTTTGCAGCATTAATCAAATCAATTAGATTGACTTCTGCCAAGTTGTCGCTTAAATCACCACTTTTGAGGTTGATTTTTACGGAGTTGATATCTACACCCTCATTTTCCAACAGGGCTGTCATCACTGATATGGTGAAAGTTATTGTTTCTATATTCATGGTCATTCAATCCAACTCACACATTTAGAGGTCTTACATTCAGCAGAAATATGTCCGTTATGAGAACTAATTGAATATTCGAGTCGACCTTTACAAATCGGGCATTCCATCTCATCGCTAATTGATCTTTTTGGTTTATCAGTGCCATGTTTATCTGTAATGGCTGTTCTTGCTGCTATAAAATTTTTCATAAATTCGCTCATGTTATTTCCCTCGCTGCTCGTCAGTACTGGATCACAACTCTGGTAGTGAGAGGCATCGCCTCGCAAGGCGGATGCCTGTGTTTCGCTTATTTCAAATAATCTTGTTCAGGTTCATAAGTCACTTCACTTGCATTATCTACTTGAGTGACATTACGATTACCTTCATAAAAGGTGCGATGATCAGCTACCATTCCATCCGAAATTTCAGTTGCAATTTCACGCGCATGATCTACATCATCTGCTTCAACAATGTGGGTCTGAACGTAGACTTTTGATATTTCAACTTTGAATTTCATTTAGTTCACCGCCTCTTTAAGTGCTTTACCTGCTTTAAACGTTGGTACTTTTGCCGCAGCAATTTGAAGCTCTTCGCCTGTTTTAGGGTTGCGGCCAGTGCGCGCAGCGCGATCTGAAACTTTGAAAGTACCGAAGCCAACAAGTGCTACTTCGCCACCGTTCGCAAGGGTGTCGATAACACCTGTTTCAAATGCTTGCAGAGCTACTGTTGCTTGTGCTTTGGTTAAGCCCGCTGTTGTTGCAATGTGTTGTATAAGTTCTGACTTATTCATGTTTGAGATTTCCTGTAATTAAATAGATGCGATGTCGAGTGATAGTGGTAAATAACCACCAGTCGAGTCGTCGCGGATGTAAAAACGTAGATAGGCTTTACTGCCAATAATGTTGATGCTGTCTGAAATGGCTTGCATTGCTGATTGCCATTTCGGATGGTCGATTTCAATAGTTTTAAGGGCTAGTACTTTGGCTGTGCTGATTTCTCCTTTTTTGTCGACATTGAAGGTACGGTTGATCAGGGCTTTAATTTCATTGCGGCTGCCATCTGTCCATTCCTCTAGGCATTCATCAATGAGCTGCTTAGCCGCTTGAAGCTGCTCATTAAAGCTAATTCTCTCAGCAATATTGCGCTGAATTTTTAAACGTCCGTCATAGCTCGTTAGGGTAAGATTGCCTTTGTTACCGCCGATTTTTGCACCGTATTGGTCGGCAGAAATCTGGCTAAAGTTGGCAATATCGCTAAAACTTAACTCTTTAAAAGCTTTCAGGAAATCGTGTAACTCTTCAGCTTTTTTGAAGATGGTACGCACGGTTTGGTCGCGCAATTTGTCAATTTCTTTGACGTTGGCTTCTGGAACCAATGCACCTGTTGCATTTTCCCAGTAGCCATGTGGAATCTGTTGTGCTGTCATGGTGTTGCTCCTTGTTCTTGCTCTGCCAAAAGGCGTTCAAAACATTGGTTATGGGTTTCACCATCTCTGCGGTTTTGTGCTACATGAGCAAAAACCTGTGAGGGTGGGATAGCTTTTAAGGTACGGTTGACCTTGGGTTTATCTGAATTTGCTTTGGCAACTAGATCAGCCATTGATACTGCTGCTGGTTCATTTTTAAGACGCTCATGTGCCTTGAGTTCTTGCTCACGTTCATAGAGTGATTTTTCAGTAACAATGGGTGGGTGTTCTGATGTATCAGCTTTACTTGGTGGTGCAGCATGCTGATCAGGTTTATATGAAGTGATAACCTTATATAAGTAGTTATGGTTTTGGAGAGGCGTATCCAATTCACCACGATCACGACGTTCAAGCATGATATTGATAGCCCATACCCAAGCTGATACAGGTGCAGGAAAAGTTTGGCGATTGAATTGAATCTGCTTAGATTGAATCTGAGGCGTGACTTCGTTCAATAGATTCAAAGCGCGTTCAAATTTCAAAGCACGGTTTTGAGAACGAAAAAGACCCAAATAATTAATTAGTGGTGTACCGAGCTTGCCGTGCAACTTGACAGCAGCCGCAAATGCCTTTGATGCTTCGCTAAAAGCAAGTAAGGTATCAAGACTGTTAGTACTTCCGCAGGTTGGGCAATTAGTTTTCATAGCGTGTATCACCTGTTGCAGTCATCAAAGCATGTGCATGCGCCTTCCATTCAGCTTCAAGTTCACTATTTGCACCAAACTCACGGATATTGTCATGAACATGATCAATTGTTTTTTCAGCGCAAAATTGAGCAGAAGCTTTGGGTACAAGCACATAATCACCACCAACTAATTTGTCTAAATCCTTGGCAAACTGAGCGCGTTTTTCTTGTGTCGTCATGGCTTTATCCTCTGTAATTTCTGCGTTGAGATTCAAAGCAGGTTTGACATTCTGTGCAGCGTGTTACGCCGCCAATCTTGCGACGTTGTTCTGGAATTTCGACGCTGCAGTCCTCGCACTCAAAATAGCTATGCGCTGTAAACTGAGCGCGGTTTGCAAGCGACTGTTGTCGTTGTTCTTCGCTGAGTTGTTCAGCAATATCTGCAAAATCAGCCATGACAGCCTCCAATTGAGCTGATCAAAATTGCTGCTGCAAAGATCAGCCAAAAATTTAAAATAAGTACATTTCTAAGGGTCATGGCTCACACCTCCATAACCAAGTCACCAGTCACCACGGGTACACCTAGATCGGCAGCAACATTGAGTGCACCTGTTAGAAGATTGCCAACGGCAAGTGGGTATAAAAGACTTTCGTTTTGTTGTTTGCTGCGTCCAACATTCCGAGTGAGCTTGGTACAAATCGCATCTAAGCCTGATTGGTCAATAAACTCTTCAAGCTTGCGGCCTGCGGCTTTGCAACGATGCTGTAAATAGTCAACCAGTGTGGTTTGAGTGAATGGTTCAAGCGTGATAATTTCACAGCGTTGGACTACTTCACGAACTTCCTGATTATTCTCGGCAAGTTTATTTTTAAGCTCGTCCTGACCAATCAAGATGACGCTTAATAAAGGTGTAAAACCGTTCTCAAGTTCCAAGAAACGCTTTAGGTGTTTAAGCGTTGGAATGGGTAGACTGTGCGCTTCTTCAATGATGATGACGTGATGATGTCCAGCACGACTCGACTCTTTAAGCAAGTTATGGATTTGGCGAAAGCGTGCTTCGGGTGAGCGTTTAGCATTGGTATTTGGTGCAAGCGCTGCCAGAATCGCTTCGGCAATATGTGCAGCCTTTAGGGTTTTGCCTTTAATGTCATTATCTTCAGCAGCTAAAACATAAGGCTCAATGACGATGGTGGATTCACGCTCACGTTCGATACGATCTATAGATTCTCGGCGTAAAGTTGATTTGCCTGCACCTGATTGACCCACAACAGCAATAAAGGAAGAATTTCCTTTAATGGCTTGCCACATGGCTTCACGAACATAATTGATGTCGCTGTTATTAAATAATTCCCCTGAGCTACGAATAGATTCGGTAAAAATATTCTTAAATAGCTTGAATTGTCTTTTTGCATCTGTTGTTAGGGTTTGTTTGCGTAGTAACATAAGTTGCTCTTCCTCGGATGGGGCAGTTGCTGGTTGCATGTTTGGTTCTTGGTCGTTTCGAGCATGCAATTCAGCTTCTAATGCCTGTTGAATTTGATCTGCTGCAATTCCTTTTTGCTGTAAAAGCTCAATGAACTTTGACTGAAATTGATCAGGGTTCTTTTATGGTCGTTGACCATGATTGACATATAAGTTGACTGTTGCGGTACTGACTCCTAGTGGTTTGCAGAGTGAGCTTTGCGCCACGTTGTGTTGTTTCAATAGTTGTTTTAATGCGCTCATGAATTACTCTCCGACCACTTTAAGTTTGGTTCTGCTGAGGCCTGCGTTAATACGCTCCACCCAAAAAGGAATATCTTCTTGTGGCACATTGCCGTCTTGGTACGTGTTTTTAAGAATGGTCATACAGTCAGCAGTCCAGAGATCGCCGACATGACCACGTATAGCCTTTGCTGCCTGAATCAGGTTGAGTGGTGCAACTTGGCGACGTTGTTGTGGCGTGGTTACCTGTTCGCCAGCGCGATTGATATAGGTTGGAACTGTGGCTGATTGGATATCTGCCATTGGGTTTAATTGACCGTTGTAGGCTGGCTTTTTCTTGGCAATCGCTTTGTCGACTTGTTCTAAGGTCTCTGCGTCATAAGCCTTTTTGATGATCCGTTTACGGTTCTCATCAATCTTGCTCTGAGGCATTGCCTTGATTTCTTCGCCAATCACTGCGGCTGTTTCTCTAAAGCCGACCCAGTCAGTCTGCATAGGATCACAGGTATAAATGACGTCATTGCCATGTTCATCCTGTGTTATGACATCAATGGCTGGCGCACGGTATGGATTGACCACAATCATGATTTTGGCTTTAGGGTAAATACCGTGTACATGACGAACGTCATAATCATGTTGACCGTAGCCTTTAATTGAATGGCTGACCGTTAAGTTACCTGTCACGGTCTTACTTTCTGGCATGGTGCTGACTAGTTCTCTGCACAATTCAAGTGGTGGAGCAATGCGTAACTGTTCTGGCTTAATAGTTTGCCAAACTGCATTTCTTGAACGTTTAGTACGACTGTGTATCTTGGTTTCATTCCAATATGTGCGCCATTGTTTGGCTGACTCATTGAGTTGCTCAATACTGCTAATTGTCATGAAGCGCAAGCGCCCTTCAAATTGTGTCTCTACAATATTGTTGCCATTTTCGACCTGACCTTTAGCCTGTGAATTTCCTGTGGCATGTGGAATGAAAGTCACATCTAAACGTTGCAGTAAATTTTTAAATAAACCGCTAGTGTTGGCACACCCTTTATCTGCATATAAGATGTTAGGCACACCATGCATAGGCTCTTGGGCAGATCGCTTAATAATCCCGTTTAAGAAAATTTGAATCAGATTTTCAGAACTTTCACTGCCAGTGACATATTCAACATAAATTGAGCCACTAAAATGATCCGTCATGACAAAACGAATCACGCGGTAATTTTCGATTTTTTTCACATTGGCAGGTTTGTTCTTGTAAAACTTTTTCTCATCCATCACCTGCATCCCACCTTTGGGGAGGTAAAACAATACACAGACTGATGCATCGACTTGCCAGACGTGGTTTGGATGCAATGACTTTTGTTGGGTGTGCGCAGATGGTTGAGCCAATTGTTTAGGGTGGCACATCTGTTGCTTCATCACTCGTGCAATAGTTGCTGCTGATACATCAGGTGCTTTACCGTCTGCGATCAGCATGTCTAACGCAGTGGTAATTGGCAGGGTTTTCTTACCGTTGGCACGGGTTGCAACATGCACCATACCGCCGATCATTTCAGCCACATCAGTCGGAACGACGGTTTTACCTTTATCAGAACGCGGTTTACGATCTGACTTAAAACCTACTGTTTCTAGCTCGCGATAAAGTTGTGGACGACTGATCTGTAAGGTTTCACATGCGGTTTTAATGATGTCAGCTTTCTCACCAAACTTAGCTGCCCCAAGTTTGGCTGCAATCTCACGGAGATAATCCTGTTTTGCTAAGTTTGGAGTCGTCATGATTAAGACTCCAGTTCTGCGTTGGTTTCAATGAACTCTGGTGATGTTGCGGCGGTCATCCAGCTAGGTGTCACCATGTTTTCAAAATCAATTTGAATACCTAGCTCGACACTTGTTTGCGCAATTTGCTGGAATGCTGCTACAACAGATGATTCAAGCTTGTCCTGTATGTCGTAAAGACCATGTTCATTGATAGCATCAAGTAATGAATTGATGTTATTGGTAAAACGCACAACATCGTTATGCATGGTATGACAGGCTGCATCTAGCTCTTGCAAAGCTTTTTTAGACAATTCCTGTTGTTCATTTTCGGCACGCTTTTTGATTGCTACAGGACTTTTTAGCTTGCTATTCTCTTCTAGTAACTCGTTGTTACGTCTATCCTTGGAGTGAATAATCTGTTCTTTGGCTTCAAGGCTTGATTTTGCTTCACGTAATGCTTGTTTAAGCTCACGTACAGACATAGTTTCAATACTATCTAGATTAACATCTCCAATGCTGCCGCCTTGTTCAATAACATCTAGATCGTCATCATCAAGTACAACCAACTCTAAAAGTTTTGTTTGAGTTTTAGCGACATTCAAAACGGAACTCGAATTCCGATTTGAAAATTTAAGAACCGCAGACATGAATTTTCTAGCCATACGAGAACTAAAACCTAGAATCTCTATGCGCTTTTCAAACTCACCATGAGGTGTCATTTCTTTCATGATAAGTAAACGTTTTCCCAATTCCATGCAGGCTTCAACAGTACGTTGCTGGTAAAAACGAATTTCATCCTCGATAGCACCAAGAGTTAATGCGCCTTCATATCCAAGGGAAACAGCTAGGTTGCCAAGTTTTTGAGCATGATCAGAAACAGCTAAATCTTGTGAATGTTCTAAATCCATGGTGATTCCTTAGTAAATATTGATACTGCTGCGTTGCTCAACTTCGGCAATGCGTTGTTTTGCTCGTTCGATTTCGCGGTCATGTGCCTTTGCGATCTGAACTAATGTTGTGCCAATGGTGTAAAGGCCGTTTGGTTCTTGTTTTGCAAAGCCTTCATCGATCAGGGTTTGTAAAGCGCGGTGTACTTGTGAAGCTGGTTCACCCAGGCTTTCTGAAAGCTCCTTGATGCTTACACCTGACAAGCTATGTCCGCGTAGTGCCTTAATAACCCGTAAAACTTTGCCCGCAGATTTGACTGTGCTCATTTAAAAATCTCCTTATTGGTATATATGGAGAGTTCCTTGCGTAGGATTTCGTTGTCTTGTTCAGCCATGTACCAACCAAAAAAACTAAATACCGTTAGTGCTAAAAAGATGTATGCAAATATCGAAGTATCGTTTTTCATGATTTTTCTCCCTGTTTTTGTTATGCAAAGTTAGGGTAAATTGTGCTATTTTTAGCGTTATGAGCTGGCTTAGCTTTCATTCCAAGAGCAACAGCGATTAAAAACCCTTTACCTTTGGTGGCTTTGTTATAGCCATTGATAACTCGGTAAACCTCGCTTGGATCAAAACCATTACGAACTGACCAAGCGTGAATCGTGTCGCCACAAGCAATAAAGTCCTGCTTTACTTGCTCTCCTGTTTTGAGTGATTGCATGGTGTTTTCCTTGCGGTTCATGTGGTGATTGTTTTGGTTAATTAGGTGAATAATTTCACCTGTTAAAAAGACAATAGAACATATATGTTCTATTTTCAATACGGATTTACCCCTAAATGTTACATTTATGTTCTGATAGATTAAAAAATGAGCGAAAAAAATTAAAGCTAACTCAACAGAAATTAGCTCTATTACTTGATGTTAGTGATATGACGATTAAGCGTTGGGAGACTGGTGTTACGGCTATACCAAGTGACAAATTAATACTTATGAAAAATCTTGGTTTTGATATTTCTTACGTGTTATTTGGTGAAATAGAACAAACATACTCACATGAAGAAGAACTACTTATTATTAAATATCGTCAAGCTGCTACAGAGGTTAAAGATAAGATACTCGCTACATTATTTAGGCTAGAAAGAGAAACGTCAGGCGATGTCGTAAATCAGGGGGCAAACTCTGGAAAAGGCACGCAAAATAATGCAAAAATTCAAACCATAAATAATGCTCCTTCTACAACTAATCAAACCAAAATAAAAATTGGTAAACAGCGTGGCGACGTTGTAAATGGAGATAAAAACGTAACTAGGTGAATTAGGAGGTTGTATGAACGAGATCCAAGAGATTAAAAAAATTAAAATTAATAAACTTGATGGGGATTTTATATCTGGTGATAAAAATATTTATTACCCAGAACGTCAAACGCTTTATGATTTAAGTGATCATGAATTATTCCATGAGCGTAGTTTTTGTAAGGGTAGAATTTCTGAACTTTATCTTAAACGAGTAGTGCCTTTTGCATGGTTTTTGTTGGGTTCTGCTGCGACTCTATATTTTATGTTTATTCTTATTTTACCTAATCTTTTTGGTAATTTAAGACCTACTGATTGGGCAATAGTGATAATGATGATGTTTGTAGGTTGTGTAATACCTACGTTGTGGATTCTCTGGATTAGATATAATGATGATGAATTGTTGAGAGATTATAAGTACAATTTTAAAGAAGCAACCAAGATATTAAGAAAACGGGGAAAACTATGATTCTTGATAAAACATTACCATTATTAATTGCATTATTTTTGTTATCAGGATGTGCAAAGCAAAATACATCAAATACTCATGATGTAGAAACTAAAGAACAAGAAACTAAGATTGAAGAAAAACATTCAGAAGAATCTCAGAGTTCTATGCAACAAGCTTTCAATGGTTCTAATTCAAGTAAAACCTTATCTGATGCGATTGAAAATGCTAAACCTAGAATGACAGATGAGTTTGATGCATTTCCTGCCGCAGCTGGTGTTTTAGCATATTGGATGCAAAGTAATGCAACCAAAATTGGTGATATTAAAGATTTAGAATCAACTAAGCGTGGAAGAATTCTTAAAGATTCTTATAATGAACGTGGCAAACGTCTTTGTGTCAGCGGTAATGTAGTTGAAATTCAAGTAGATCGTTCGGGAGGTTTTCCAGCCTATCATGCTGGAATTATGAATAACAATGGAGATGTTACTCGTGTTTTAGCTGTTGGTTCTACAGGTGATTTGGTAGCAGATTCCAATGCAACATTTTGTGGAATTGTAATTGGTAAAGTAGGATTTACCAATGCTATGGGTGGAACAACAAGTGCTCCTTATTTGGTAGGAATGTTTGATTTACCAGAAAATCATTAATTAAACGGAACCACTTCCGTCTGACCTAAAAATCATATTAATTGCACCATGACCTCATTATTTAATGAGGTTTTTTATTGTGTCTCAAGACTTCCAAGAAGCTCTAAAACGAGTATTAAAACATGAAGGCGGTTATGTAAATCATCCGTCTGATCCTGGTGGGGAAACGAATTACGGCATCACCAAAAATACTGCAAAACAGTTCGGTTATAACGGTTCAATGAAAAACATTCCAATGGCTATAGTAGAGAAAATCTATAAACAGCAATATTGGGATGCTATGAGTTGTGACAGTTTTGAATTTGCAATTGCATTTCATATGTTTGACGCAGCAGTAAATCATGGCTTACTCAATGCGCGAAAAATTATACAGCGTGCAGTTGGCGTAAAGGACGATGGTGTTATTGGCTCAGTCAGTCTTGCCGCTATTCGTAAGATGCCACAATGTTTATTTGTTTATTCATTTCATGCTGAACGCATTCAGTTTTATACAAAGATTTCAACATTCAATACGTTTGGCAAAGGCTGGATGAATCGAATGGTGGATAACCTTCGCTATGCTGTGGAGGATTTTTCATGAAAAAAACACAGCATAAACTTCCACGCAATTTTGTTCAGTCACCGCGGATTGATCCAGTTATTCATGCTCAACTCAATTCTAAAGTTGATGAGCTAACTTTACAGGTGGCTCAGCTCGCAAAAGAAAAAACAGATCAGGCCAAACGCCATCAAGCTCGTGTGACTGAACTTAAAGACAAAATAGAGCAACAGGCACAGCAGCTCGTGCCTATGCTCGGTGTCTCCAGTTATGTAGAAAATCATGGTTGGCTCGTGCGGAATTGGCAGACATTCTGGAAGTGGTTGTCTACTTGGGCATTTGCAGCAATCGGATACGTGTCTTTTTATGGTGTACCACAGGAAATTTTAGTTCTTGTACCAGAGGCAAACCAATCTACAGTCACTGGAGTATTGGCACTGATTGGTTTTATTGGCCGTTTCATTAATCAGAGTAAACCAAAGCCGTTGCCTTTAGTAAAAGGAGATGCTGATGTTTGATTTTCTGAAGCTTGGCTTTGCTGAGGTGCAATGGATTGTGGTGACTGCTTTAGGTATTTATGCATGGATTATCCAGAAGCACAGTGCTTCAGCAAAAGAAATGCTTGATCTACATCTACGTGTTATTGCCCTTGAAAACTCAATGAAAGATATGCCCACGCGTGTCGATATTTCAAACCTACAGGGTCAACTTAATACGGTCAATTCTCAGCTCGGCGGTGTCGAGAAAGGAGTTAAGCGTATTGAGGATTATCTTTTAAACAATAATAAGTGAGGTCGTATGAGCTTTGAAAATCATTTAAAAGAAGAAATGCGACTTGTACTGTTGCGACTTTTAAACGAGCTGCCTAGCTATCGTGGGAACAGTTCCACATTGCATAGTGGACTAAATCATTGGGGACTTAGCTTTACCCGTGATCAAGTAAAAACTGAACTGTACTGGCTTAAAGAGCAAGGCTGTATTGACATTGAAATGGACAATCCTGCTGTATTGGTCGTGCGTTTAACTGAGCGTGGTCAGGACTATGTTGAAGGCCGTGCGCGTATTCATGGCATTAAGCGTCCATCTGCATAGGTGAAATATGGCGAAGTCTTTTATGCATAAGCTCTCTGATGAACAGCGCGCATTTATTGAAAAGATGTTGCGTGAAGATCGGCTCACACTCAACGAAATGATGGATGAAATTCGTGCCCAATTTCCAGTGGACTGTATTCCGAGTCGCTCGGCTTTAGGTCGCGAGAAAAAAGGCTGGGCTGAAGAAGCCAAGGCTATGCGTGAATTCGCTGCTGCATCTGAAGTTCTAGTTAAAGAGTTTGGTGAAGATCCTGACGATAAAGGCGGCATGTTGCTCGCTCAGGCTGTGCAAGCGATTGTGACCAAAAAAGCGTTAGATGAGCTAACCAATACTGGAGATGATCCAGAAAAACCGAAAATGGATATTGATGCTGTAGGTGCTTTGGCCCGTGCTGCACGTGCAGCCATGATGACCAAAGAAAAAGCTGTAGATAACCGTCAGGAAATTCGCCGATTGGCTCGTGAAGAGTTGCTCAAAGAACAAGACGAAAATCTTAAAAAAGCGGCAGCGTCTCAAGGCATGGGCGCAGAGCAACTTCAATTCTGGCGTGAAAAAGTACTGGGTATCAAATAATGATGAATGCACCAAAGCCACGGCAAGATACAGTACGAATTATTGACTGGGATGACCTTCCAGAACGGGCACGGAATTTACCCAACAACTTAAATCCTTTCGAGGAAGGTGTTTTGATGAAACACCAAATTGAATGGCTAAAAATTAAGACAGATATTAAAGCATGTCCTAAAGGTCGTCGTACTGGTATCACCTTTGCCGAGAGTTTTGATGCTGTTTTTACCGCAGCCGCAAGTAAAGAAGCTGGCGGTATGAGTGTTTATTATATTGGGGATACCAAGGAAAAAGGTCTGGAGTTTATTGGTTATTGTGCCAAGTTTTCTCGTGTGATTGCAGAGGCACAAGGTCAAGGTATTTCTCAGATTGAAGAATTTCTTTTTGAGGATCAAAACGACAAAGGCGAAACCCGTCAGATTACCGCCTACCGTGTACGTTATTCGAGTGGTTTTCAAATTGTGGCTTTGTCCAGCCGTCCTGAAAATATCCGTGGTCTACAAGGTAAAGTCATTATTGATGAGGCTGCTTTCCATCCCAACGTCCAAGGCGTGATTGAAGCTGCAACAGCGCTCTTGATTTGGGGTGGTCGAATCTCAATCATCAGCTCGCACAATGGAAAAAACAATCCGTTCAATCAGTTTGTTAAAGATATTGAAAATGGTGTTTTTGGTGAAGATGCAAAAGTGCATGTGGTCACTTTTGATGATGCTGTTGCTAATGGCTTGTATGAGCGTGTTTGCTTTATGCAAGGCAAGGCTCCTACGCTTGAGGGTAAAGAGAAATGGTATAAAAAGATTCGTAAAGCATACGGTAGCCGTAAGGCCGCTATGCGCGAAGAGCTGGATGCCATTCCAAGAGATGGATCGTCCGTATGCTTGCCACAGCTCTGGGTTGAGCGTGCTATGCCAGAAGTGCGTACAGTGCTGCGTCTGGCATTAGGTGATGATTTTACTGAACTAACGCCAGATGAACGTGATGCCTATATCGATGACTGGATTGAACGTTATTTAGAACCAGAACTTCAGAAGCTGGATAAACGTTTTCAGCACTGTGCTGGACAAGACTATGCACGGCATCGTGACTTTAGTTTTATCTTGCCTTTTTATATTGCACAGGACTTAAGACGTATTGCTCCCTTTGCTATTGAGATGCATCGAGTACCATCTCGGTTACAACAAAAAATACTCTGGTACATGCTGGATCGGCTGCCACGCTTTGGTGGTATTGCTATGGATGCGACTGGTAATGGTGAAACGCTGGCCGAGAACACTGCTGAAAAATATGGCGAACATATGGTGCATCAAATTAAGTTGAGCCGTGCTTGGTATGGCCTCTGGACGCCTAAGTTGGTCACAGCATTTGAAGAAGACATGATTGACTTACCGCGTGATGCTGATCTTAAAAATGATTGCTCTGCGATTGAGGAAGTCGACGGGATTTATATGGTATCAAAAGTGCGTGCCAAGGATTTGAAAGAACCAGAGCTATATCGACATGGTGACGGTGCTGTTGCCATGATTCTAGGTTGGTTTGCTAGTCTGCACTTATCATCCGCAATTGAGTTTATTCCACTTCCATCCAAAGAAGATATGGAAGTGAATGCGGATGATTGGGTTAGCGATGTTGGGTGTTATTAAATCTGGAATGTAATAGCACTACTCAGGTAAGGATTTTTATGACCAATTATTCCATTTAATTCAAATTGCTCAATGGTGAGTGAGGCTATTATTCTTACAGCATCTATTTCATAGGAACAGTCAGCATCACTATCGGTTCCTATCAATCTTATGTAACAGAGGCTAGCTTTAGAGTCATAGAAAAGCTCATCGACCCACTCAGTCATTCCAATCTTATTAAGATATTTACAAAACTTGAGCATTTCATAAAGTTCACTATCGTCGTTGTATCGGCTCCAGATATTGATTCCGAAGATTGTCTCAAATTCTCCTTCTCTTATTTCATTTTTAATTTCTGGAGTATGTCTATTTACAAGAGCATTCATGGAACGCCTTCCCCCTGATTGAGTAATTATTAAAAAGTCATAATCAAAAACGAGGTGACGATTCTTGTTAGAGCAAGAACCGCCCCCTTTGGTATTAGTGCTACCGCAGACAAAGCCTCGTTACCCTGTACAGAGTCATTCGAGGTTATCAAATTTAGAATTGTTTTGCAGTAGGTGAAATCGTGAAAGTCAGTCCTATAGTTCCTTGGATGGGTGGTAAACGTCGTCTGGTGTCGCAATTGATTGAAAAGATGCCTGAACATCAATGTTATGTTGAACTTTTTGCTGGTGGTGCAGCATTATTTTTCATGCGTAATCAACCTTCCAAGGTGGAGGTGATCAATGATCTAAATGGTGAACTGGTCAATTTATATCGGGTTGTACAACATCATTTAGAAGAGTTTGTGCGTCAATTTAAGTGGGCGCTTGTTAGCCGCCAGATGTTTGAGTGGCTAAAATCTGCAAGTATAGAGTTGATGACGGATATACAACGTGCAGCTCGTTTCTATTATTTGCAGCATACAGCGTTCGGTGCAAAAGTTTCAGGCCAAACTTTTGGAACTGCCACAACTGCTAGACCAGTTAATTTACTTCGTATTGAAGAGCAGCTGAGCGAAGCGCATTTACGGTTGTCAGGTGTAACAGTTGAGCATTTAAGTTGGGATGCTTGTTTTAAAAAGTATGATCGTCCACATAGCTTTATGTACGCTGATCCGCCTTACTGGAAGCTGACGGGTTACGGTATGGACTTTGGTCTTGATCAATATCAGAAGATGGCTGAGTTAATGAAAAGCTGTCAAAGCAAAGTCATGCTATCGATCAATGATCATGAAGACATGCGAACAGTATTTGCTGGGTTAAAGATTGATACAACCAAAATTAAATATTCAGTTGGTAATTCTGGTGCAGGTCGTGAGTTAAAACATGAACTCATCATTACCAATTACTGATTTGATGGATTTATAGATTTATAAATCTTTATAAATGCATTTTTAGCCGCTTTTAAGAGTTTTAACATAAATGATGTGTTCTTTCTTTTAAAAGCGCTTAAATCGCAATTGAGCGTGAATATTAATTTTCTATAAAAATATGAAATTCTCAGGAACTACTTCCGTCTGACTTAAAACAGCCTTAGCACTTATGGTGATGCCAATCCATTTAATTTTTTGTTTGCATCATCATGGCTAAAAAAGACCGTAAATCAAAACAGGATCGTGCTGCACTTGAAGCGCAACAAACTGCTGAGGTGAGCTGGTTATCACATCAATGGCAGGAACATCCTGTGCTTGGCCTCACACCACAAAAGCTACACCAATTACTCACCAATGCTGAGCAAGGCAATCTTCAGGCTCAGGCTGATCTGTTTTGTGATATTGAAGAGCGTGACGGTCACGTCTTTAGCGAGATGGATAAACGTAAAAAAGGCGTCAACGGTCTGGCATGGAATGTCACACCACCGAAGAACGCCAGCGCACAAGAAAAAAAGATTGCTGAAGAAGTTCAGGAATGGATTGACGATATCAAGAATTTTGAAATGTTTTTGTTTAATGCAATGGATGCGGTTGGACATGGTTATTCGTGCCAGCAGATCCATTGGCAACAACTTGGTCATTTGTGGCTGCCTGCCAAGTTTGAGCATGTTATCCCGCGTAATTTCATGACCCCTTATGGTGAGCCAAACTGTTTGCGCTTAAATGATGGTTCTGTGGAAGGTGCTGAATTTTGGGATTTCGGCTGGTTCAATCACTTGCATCAAGCAAAATCGGGTTATATCAGCCGCGCAGGTTTATACCGTGTCCTTTCATGGCCATTTTTATTTAAGAATTACAGTGTCCGTGATGTCATGGAGTTTTTGGAAATATATGGCCTGCCGATTCGTATTGGTAAATACCCGAGTGGTGCAACCAATGAGGAAAAGATGACGCTGCAACGAGCAGTCATGATGATTGGCCGAAACGCTGGCGGTATTATTCCACAAGGTATGGCGATTGATTTTGAAAGTGCGGCAGATGGTGATACCAGTAATCACATGAACATGATCAAGTATCTGGAGCAGATTCAGTCGAAAGTCATTGTTGGTGGTACGCTCATTTCTCAAGCTGACGGTAAAAGCAGTACCAATGCTCAGTCTAAAACACATGAAATTCAATTTCAGACGCTGATTAAATCAGACGCAAAACAGCTTGCACGTTCAATCAGTGACAATCTGATCGACTACATGATGCGGCTCAATTATCCCAATATTGAGAAGGATCGCTATCCAGAATTTCATTTTGATACTTCCGATACGGAAGATATGGGCGTCTTTAGTGATTCTCTGGATAAGCTCGTTCGTGTGGGTATGCAAATCCCCGTAAGTTGGGCGCATGAGAAACTGGGTATTCCACAGCCTGCTGATGATAAAGAGCAGATTTTAAAAGTTCAGCCAGAAACTGCTCAGGTGCCAAATTTGGCAATGAATACATTTCAGCCGCACTTGCTTGGTAATTTAGTTGCTGCTAATTCGGCCCAGCTTCCGATTGAAGAGCAAGCCATGCAATTGCTACTCAATCAACAAATTCAAACTTCACAATCGACAGTTGAAGCCTGGACAAGTGATCTGCTGGCAAAGCTTCAAGCTGGTCAAAATGAAGATGATATTTTGGCGATTCTTCAGGATGCTTACCCAAATGATGATGAGCCAGCACTGCAAGAAAAGCTGACCCGTCTGATCTTTGCGACTGAAGTACTGGGACGTTTAAGTGTTGAGTCGGAGTCTAATTGATGCCTACTGCACAGCGCCCTGAATTGAATGCCTTATTCAACTTGCCCCCCAATGATGCGATTGATTATTTGAAGTCGAAAGGTTTTAAAATCGGCTGGGATTGGCATGAGACTTTAGACGATGCGCATAGTCGTGCGTTTACAGTAGCTAAAGTGGCTCGGATAGATTTGCTCTCTGATATCCGTAAATCTTTAATTACGGCAATGGAACAAGGCCAAACACTGGAGCAATGGAAAGCCAGTATTACCCCGACACTTCAGGATAAGGGTTGGTGGGGTAAAAAAATAGTCACAAACCCTGAAGGCCGTGAACAGGAAGTTCAACTGGGTAGTCCACGTCGTTTACGTACTATTTACGACACCAATATGCAGTCAGCTTTTGCGGCAGGCCGTTATAAAGCCATGCTTGCAGCAAGTGAAACACGCCCATACTGGGAATGGCGACACATTACGATTAGAAACCCGCGCAAGCAACACGTGGCATTGAACGGTTGTATTTTCCGTTATGACGATCCGTTCTGGAATGTTGCCTACCCACCATCTGAGTGGGGTTGCAAATGTCGCATTGTTGCCCGATCTGCGCGTGAAGTTGGTGAAAAAGAAGTACTGGACAGTGATGGATATGCAACTGAGATTACGGAGGTAGTCGGTAAAGATCGTGCAACGGGTATGAATGTGGTTGTTAAGCGAACTCAATTTCGCATTCCAACACAGTCGGGAACGCTGACATTTGCACCCGCAGCAGGTTTTAATGGTTCACCAGCAACCAGTTATTTACTTGATAAAGTGCTGACAGAACGTGCTACAGCGCTCATGGGGAATGTGAAAGGTTTGCAGCAAGTACAGCAGATGTTGCTCTCTGAGCCACGTTTAAAAGCGCATGAGTCTTTTGTCCGTAATGCCTTGAGCTTTGGAAAACCGCAAAATCGCACTAGTACTGTGGGTGTATTACATATTGATGAAATTCAGTTTTTGTCTGGTAAAAATAAACTGATTGAAAGTCCGATTATGACAGTCAGTGATCATTTACTTGTCGGTAAGAAAGCTGAACGTCATAGCAAGGCTGGTAATGCTTTAAACACGGATGAATGGATTCAATTGTCTAAATTGATTGCTCAGGCCGAGCAAGTGGTCTGGGATGTAAAAAATGACAGCATATTATATATTCTGCCTGCGCTGGCCAAGACCAATGAAAGTGAAGTGATCAAGCTATCGATTAGAGAAGCTGGCGTGATGGAGATTGTGAGTATTTTTAAAGTGAAACAACAGGATATTGCGGCGGGATTAAAGTCGAATCTGTACGAGAAAATCAGATAAAGGTGGCGGCTGACTTGCACAGCATAATACCAATGTTTTGCAACACTCGTAACCTTTCTATTAGGAAACTACCACCCTTGAGGTTAGTATAAATTATGAGCGCAATTCAAATCAATAATACGGCTCTGATTGATCGATTGGAGCAAGTGGCAAAACGATTAACTGATACAACGCCTTTGGCTGCTGCGATTGCTTTAAGCCTAGACACGGTTACCCAGGATAATTTTGATAGTGGCGGACGTCCAACCTGGGCGGGCTTAAAAGCTGGCGGTGCATCGCGGTTATACAAGTCAGGTAATTTACGTCGTAGTATTACCACTGCACATGGCCGTGATTTTGCAATGATTGGAACCAATGTACCTTATGCCGCGATTCACCAGCTTGGTGGTAAAACTAAGCCGCATGTGATTCGGCCAAAGAATGGCAAGGCTCTCGCTTTCAATGGCTTGGTATTTAAAAAGGTGAATCATCCAGGTTCAGACATTCCAGCGCGTGAATACTTACCGATGGATCAACGTGGATTTTTACAGCGTGAAGCTGAAGATGCAATTTTTGATGATGTAGACTACTACTGGCAAAAAAGCTTTGATTAAGAAAAATAAAAAATAAACGGAAGCACTTCCGACTGATCTAATTTTTCCCGTCTCTTTATGCTGCGAGTATGAAAAATACATTACTCGCAGCTTCGTGCTCATTCGACCTGACCGCAACATCGAACTACATGGTTTTAATTCCTGAAGGGATTTTCCGTGGCATCGATGGACGTCCTTTTGATGCACCACACTGGAATTTAACGCCAGAACGTGGACATCAAATTGCTGCGGCTTTAAATCAGCGTGAAATCGATATGGTGATCGATTATGAACATGCGACTTTAAAGTCCCAGGAGTCAGGTGAACCTGCCCCAGCTGCTGGATGGTTGAAATCAAAATCATTTACTTACATAGAGGGTGTCGGCTTATGTAGTACTCAATTTGAATGGTTGGACAAAGCAAAGAACTTTATCGAGCTAAAAGAATACAGATATCTTTCCCCGGTATTTTTATACAACAAACAAGGTGACGTACTCGCGTTACTCAACACCGCATTAACCAATACCCCCGCATTAGATCAGTTGCCCGAAGCCAAGCTTGCGGCAGCAGCACAGGAATTTTTTGCCCAAAATAATGAGGAACCTACGATGAAAGAGTTTTTAGAACTCATGCGTAAAAAGCTGGGGCTACCTGAAACAGCCACAGAACAAGAAGTAATGGTCGCAGCCAATAGTGTTTTTACCAAAATGGATGGTGCTTTCGGAACAACACTCGCAGCTGATCAGACTCTTGATGCAGCTATTGATAAGGCTGTGGAAATCAAAATGGCTGCAAATAGCCAAGCTACACCTGATCCATCGAAATTTGTACCAATGGCTGTTTACCAAGAGGCAGTGGCTCGAGCAGGTAATGCCGATGCTGTCGCTAAAGCGAAAGAGCTGGATGATTTGATTACCGCCGCATGTAGCGATGGTCGTCTGACGGGTGAATCAACCATCAACTGGATTAAGGATCAGGCAAAAACTAATCCTGAATTTGTGAAAAAACATCTTGAAGATTTGCCAAAAATTGCAGCACTGACCCAGCGTCAGACTCAGCAGACCAATTCTGGAACGCACAATAATCTAGGTGGGAATCAACAACTTTCCGCAGAAACATTGGTTGTTGGCGATTTAATGGGCGTCAATTGGAATGAGGTTAAACAAGCATGAGCAGTATTTTAAATCAGGCTGAACGCCAGACTCTACGTCGTGACTTGGGTTTATTTAGTGTACCCGTCAAAGCTGGTGCCGTGATTGTTGCTGGGTTGGCTGCCGCTGTGGATGCCACTGGCTATGCAGTACCAGTAACAGCAGCAACCGGACTGACTTATTTGGGTCGCTACGAAGACAGTGTAGATAACAGCACTGGCGGTAATGGTGATGTGTATGTGTTAGTGCGTAATTCGTGTGCTTTCCAATTTGACAACAGTACAACTGATCCAGTGACTCAAGCGTCTTTTGGCAAGCTTTGCTATTTGGCTGATGGCCAGACCGTAGCTAAAACCGCTGCAAGTAATACGCTTTCTGCCGCAGGTCGAGTGGTTGGAATTGATGAAAATGGAGTATGGGTAGAATGAACGTAAACGGTGCAGCATTAAACGCGATTTTTCAGAATCTGAATAAAATCTTCAACAATACATTTAACGATGTTCCTGTTGAATACACATCAATTGCAATGGTTGTTCCTAGCAATGGTGCATACGTGGATTATCGCTGGTTAGCCAACTTTCCACAGATGAAAGAATGGATCGGTAAAAAGCATATTTCAAAGCTTGCTGAATATGATTATGTCATTCGCAACAAAGACTTCGCGGCAACGATTGAAGTACGTCGTAATGATATTGAAGATGATCAGCTCGGGATTTACGCTCCACAAGCCCAGTCCGCAGCATGGTCAGCCAAGCAACATCCTGACGAGCTGGTTTTTGATGCGGTCAATAATGCATTTACCGCGAAATGTTATGACGGTCACCCAATGATCTCTACCAGCCATAAGGTGGGCAAGGTCAATATTAGTAACAAAGGTACTAAAAAACTTTCAATTGAAACACTGGCCAAAGCACAAGCCTCTTTCGGTGCTGCCCGTACAGCCATGCGTAAATTCAAAGATGAATCTGGTCGTCCTCTTAATGTGACACCTAACGTTCTGTTGGTTCCTGCTGCGCTTGAAGACATTGCAAATGCTTTGATGACAGTAGATCGGCTGGAAGACGGTAAGCCAAACCCATACAAAGGTACAGCCAAAGTACAGGTTTCAGCACGCTTAACAGATGACAATGCATGGTTCCTACTCGATACCACAAAACCGATTAAACCATTTGTTTACCAAGTGCGTAAAAAGCCTGTGTTTGTACAGCAAACCTCAATGGATTCACCGAATGTATTCATGGAAGGTGTTTTCTATTTTGGTGCTGAAGCACGTGGTGCATCAGGCTATGGCTTCTGGCAAACCGTTTATGGCTCTACAGGTGCGGAGGCATAAACCATGTATGTAACGGTAGATGCGATGATTGCCAAGTTTGGCGAACATGAATTGATTGAGCTGACTGATACTGTAAAGCCGTATCAGGAGGTTATTAATCAGATCAAGCTCAATGAAGCGATTGAAGCCGCAAATAGCGAAATCGATGGCTATATTGGCACTCGTTATGCACTACCGTTACAAATCGTTCCACCTTTTTTAAAGTCTGTTGGCTGTGACTTGGCTTATTACCATGCCTGCCTCGGCGATACGGTACTCAATGAGCGTGCCAAACTGCGCTATGACAATGGCATCAAGGTTTTAACCAATATTGCCAAGGGTATTTTGAATCTCGGTGGTGCGCCAGCTGGTCAATCTGAACCTGTAAAAACCTCAAGTAATAACGTCATGATGACCGTTGGCCGTCATGATTTTGGTCGTGGAGGTTGGTAATGCTCAATCTTTCAATGATCGAACAGGCAATAAAAGATGAATTGGCTGCACAAATAGACTCTGGTAAATGGGATTGGGTACGTGAAATCAAAACCTATGGTGGCGAGTTTGATGATGATATTAACGCTGTTATAAAGCGATTTCCTGCCATTTGGGTGACATTCGATGGAAGTAAAACACCTGAGAAGATCAGCTATAACAAAACCAAAATGCCGATCACTTTTGTGGTTTTAGTAGCAGATCATACTGTTCGTAATGAAGAAGCACAGCGGCACGGCACGGGTAAAAATGTCGGTACTTTTCAAATGCTGGACTACGTGCAGCGCTTACTCACTGGTAATGATCTTTCAAGTCAAAATCTAACCGGACTTGCGCCTTTGGAACTTGGACGAGTTAAAACCGTCTTTAACACCATCACACGCCGTGATTCGATTTCTGTTTTAGCTCAAGAATTTACCACTGCTTACACCATTGTTGCATCTGATCGGGATCGTGAGCGTGATGATCCTGAAACGCCAGACATGCACAGCATCAATATTAATTACTACTTCCAGCCACAAGATGACATTAAAGATGCATCCGATCTTGTGCAGTTGGATCACGATTAAGGATTTGAATTATGACGATTCAAGCTGGAATTAAAACACCGGGCGTTTATACCGACGTCAATATCAATACTCAGCGGACTGGTCTGCCTGACAATACGCAGAAAATTTTATTCATCACTCCGGATACGCCAGTCACCGCACTGACATCACCTGTCGATCTCTATACTCAAGCAGATGCAGATGCAAAATTTGGAACGAATTCCATCGCTGGCCGCATGATTAAAGCCGCAGTGAAAACCAATCGTCTTGTGAATGTCCAAGGCTATGGGATTGAGGGTTCAACTGTTGCTGGACGTGCATTGACGACTGAATCTAATGATCCTGTTACCACAGAATCAGGTACTGGCATCTCGCCATAAGGAGTGATTTATGGCTGAAGAATTGGAATTAGTTAAAATCAGTGAGTTACCTGATGCATCAAATGTAACGGCCACTGATCTTGTACCTATTGTGCAAAACGGTGTGACTAAGAAAGTTACTGCACCTATTATTCGTAAATATGTTGTTGATAGCTTGGGGTCAGCAGCAAAGGCTTCGACCACTGATTTTGAACCATCGGGTTCTGTGCTTGAAGTTGATCTTAAATCGCAAGCACGTGCTGATGAGCAGAATAAACGTATTGATCGGATTGAAGTTGCTGCATACTTGCTTAAAAACAATAAAGTATTTAAAGCATATCGAAGCAAAGCATTGATGGTTGCTGATGTTGCAAATATTCCAGCCAACAGCTTATTGCATGTCCTTAATGATTCAGCAAATAACCCTGAAACCAATGATTTTAATGGCCAGTATCATTATGATGGGAATGACTTCCTAAAATTACCAGACTACATTTTAGCTTTAGTTGATGCTAAAGATAATCTAGTTAGAGACTATGCTGATCAGAAAGCAGCTCAAGCTATTCAATCTGCTGCCTTTGATGCGCAGCTTAAAGCTGATGAAGCTTTACAAGACGCAAAGCAATATTCTGATCAAAAAATTGAAACTATCGAAAATATCATTGGTCATTTCGTAGTTGAAACAGACTCTGAAAATCTCTATGAGTGGAAAGACAACGCTGGAAATGTCGTACTTGCGCTGAATAAAAAGTGCCAGCTTGTCTCATATGATGAAGATACAAAACGCTCGATATTGCTCACAAATCAAGAAGATATCAAGGAACTACAAAAGTTCGTCGATGAACTGAATCTGAACAATATCAGCGTATTGTTAAAGCTGCTTGCGACAAGTAATTCCAGTGATTTATATACGTTTGACGATAGCGACGGAAATATTGTCCTGCGTTTAACGAAATCTGGAATGATACGCTCTGGTCAGATCGATGGGCTTCACAATGCTGTTGATGCACTTGAGTATTTGAAAAAGCTAACAAAGCAGTCAGATGACTCAAAACTGATTCGATTTGAAGATGCTGAAAAGAATCTTTTAGGCTATGTCGATAAGTTCAATAATTGGGTCTTCAACGGTGTCGATGTTTTAAATGAAATCAATGAGCTGAAGAAGTTTAAGAACAAAGCGCAAACTGTGACAGCACTCAAGCAAATCGCAGTTAAAGCCCCCGATTCTGTTGTTCAAATTTATCTGACCGATGTTGATTACTTACCGGAATCAAAAGGAACCCAAGTTTCGGCAAAAGCTGAATTACACATCGATGGTGAGACTATTGCATGCTACACAGCACTAGAGGTCCAAGGTTCAAGTAGTGCAGCTTATCCGAAAAAGAACTGGACACTGGCGCTATACAGCGACCAAAAATTAAGTAACGCTCTAAAAATGCAAATTGGCTCAGTACCAGCACATGATGAGTGGGTGTTTAAATCGAATTATGTTGATTTTTCTAATGTTCGTAATGTTGGTGCAAATAACTTTTGGGAAGCCATGGTGCAAAGTAGAAATACTCTCTACAAGCGAGAAGTCGACCAGGTTTTTCTCGGTAAATCGGGTGTAGATGCAGTGCCTACCAACGCAACAGGTCATGTCGTTGGTTATTCAGCGCTACTTTATATTAACGATAAATTCTATGGCATTGGAAATCTTTGCATTGGTAAGAAATACTTTAATTACAATTTGAATCGAAAAAAACCTAAAAATATTCAAATTGATTGGGGAATGGGGCAAGCGGATTTAACAAAGTTAAGCTCAAGTAGTGCCAGTGTGTATGAATTTAAATCTCCAAAAGCGGTCACTCAAGTGACGATTGATTGCTTGAGAGCATGGGATGTTTTTGCATCTTCAGAACAGTCATCTTTTTCTGAAAATGCATCTAAGTTTTTGAATCAAACAAATGTGATTGATTACTGGCTCTTTTCAGATCTGACATATAACTATGACGGTCTGGGTAAAAACTTTCAATTTGTGAGCTGGAATGGAACACAGTTCTACTTTATGCCATACGACTTGGATTCGACATTCGGTTCAAATTTCTCTGGAACAGGAACGATACCCGCAACAGCAGTTCTGACTAAAGATGACTTGCCATCAGCAACTGCTGATTTTTGGAATAAAGTTAAGAACACTTATGCAAATGAAATGAGAGCCAGATACAAAGAGTTGAGAGATTTAAAAATATTTGATGAGTCGTTTATCTATAACACTTGCTACGAACTTGCATCAAAGTTTCCGTACGATTTGGTTTTGCTTGAAAGAGAGAGATGGCCAGACTCACCATCTCAATATTTTTCAAGTATTTTTCAGATTGCGAATTGGACAAAACAGCGACTTATCTACTTAGATAATCTTTATCAATACAATAAATAGGAGACTAACATGTCTTGCACAGTGTTTAAATCAACAAATGCGGTTGATCAATCGGTCAATGTATTCCCGCCGAAAGGCTACATTAGCAATGTTCGAGTGCTGAAGAATGATGATGTAGATGGTGGGTATATCTTTAAATTTCGCTCAGATGTTGCTAGAACGTTTAAAGCGACTGGTGCAACACTAACATGCCCATCGAATAATGTTCTAACACCAGTCACGGAGGTGTTTTTAAACCCTGCTCAAGAAATCATAATGACTTTAGATGAAGGTCGTGATTATGCGTATTTGTCTTGGAATGATACAGCAGGAATAATGGGCTTTACGCCATCTGATGGCTCTGCTTTTTTTGGTGCATATGTCGATTACTCTTTGGGTCTTCATACAGAAAATGCAACAAGCATCGCTGGTCTTTTAATGAATGTCGGAGGCTTTAATCAGCGTGTAGATTTTTGGAATCTTTCTGAAGTCACTCAAGCAGCCGCTGTTTTTTATAATAATCGTGACTTTAATCGTGAAATAAAATGGAATGCACCAAAACTAAACAGTTTGACTGATTTTTTAAGAGGAGCATCTAAGTTTAATAAAAACATCACGATTAGGAATGCTAAACCTCTTTCAGTTGCAGGTCTTCTTGATCGAGCTATTTCTTTTAACTCGAAAATCAATATAGACACTTCCGAGTGTTCTGATTTTACTGCGATGTGCAGAGATGCAGAGAGCTTTAATCAAAGTATTTCTAATTTAGATTTTAGAAAAGCCGTTAGAATCTCAAATATGCTGGAAGGTGCTCGGTCATTTAATCAAATAATTGATTTTGGTACTTTACCGCTTCTTGAAGAAGCACAATATTTGTTTGCGAGTTCAGCTCTTAACAGCCCTGTTAAGTTTATTGCACCCAAATTATGGAATGTAAGCGGGTTGTTTTCTGGAAATGCCAAGTTTAACAGCACAATCACTGTTGATTTTAGTAGCGCAACGACGATGTCTTACTTCTTCTTTTTAGCCACGTCTTTTAACCAGCCAATATCGCATTTTAATATCAAAAATGTGCTTAATTTTGAGGGGTTTTTGACTGGTGCACCCGCATTTAATCAAGATTTATCGGCTTGGCCGGCTAAATTCAATGTGAATGCGAATATTGTTGGTGTGTCAGAAGCTCAAAATTGGTCGACAGAAAACTATGACAAATATTTGAATGCACTGTGGCTCGACGTCGGCACAACACGACAAGCGGCTTGGGCAAACGGTACAAGCCCGCGTGTTGTAAACGCTGTTGCAAAACGATCAGCAGCGAGCCAAGCTGCGGTGAGCGGCCTGATCGGTGCGGGTTGGACAATTGTCGATGGAGGGTTAGTTTAATGAGCGCTAAAACATATACAAAAGCAGATGGTCAGTACTTCAAAGTTACAAACAAAAGTTCCGGTGCAATCTTGATGTACGGTGAACTACACGAATCAAATGAATTGAATACGATTCACAACGTCGAGTTCATTTCTAAAGAGCAGTATGAAGCTGAGCGCCCGAAGCCTGAGCCGTTGTCTGAAACAAAATTAAATTTAGGATAAAAGCTATGACTCTTCAATCAACACTCGACACTATCGCCCCTCTCGGCCATACCGTCATTGCAGTATCGGCACCTCCAGCAGCAGGCGCAGACACATTGGCTTGGATCACGCACTTAAACTCGGTGAGTGATGCAATCAATCAAAAGCCAGCAATTCTGGTGATTCCATTTTCCAATATTACGGCAGCTGAGACTTTTGCAAACCAAGCTCCAGTCAAAACCAACTATCGCGTCATTTGTGTCTGCTACCATGGAGCAATTGGTGAAGAAGCTGAATTGGCTGCTGCAATGGCCGCAGCATTAGCAGACTCGGCTGATCCAGCGCTTCCGTTCAATGGCTATAACTTGGAAGGTATTACACCTGTCGATCCACAATACGAGCTTCAATTTGAGCGCATCGAAGCGGCTTTAAATAAAGGCGTTGCAATGATTCAGACTGGTGCGGATGGTAAACCTGAAATTGTGCGTGCCATTTCAACATTTCGTGTCAATCCGGATTCAGGCGAAGATGATGATTTAATGTTAGATATTAATGGTGCATTAATCACCGATTACACACGTAAAGTGGTACGCGCTGATTTGAATAAAAAGCGTCGTCGTAAAAATACCGCACCTGAACGTCGTAATGTTCGCTCTATTGTTGCCACTCGCTTACTTCAGCTTGAAAAAGCTGAAATTCTAGAGAACGTCAAAGACTCATTGGATCAGTTGATTGTGACTCAAGATGAAAATGACAAATATCGCTGTAATGTTGAAATCCCGACATATTGGGTGCGCGGTATGCATGTAGTAGCGACGACACTCAATGTTTATTAAATTAAGTGGAACTAGTTCCTTCTGACCTAAAACCTCAATTTATTAAAAAATACCTTCTATCACAGAGGGTATTTTTTTATGGGCTGGAAAGACGATTTATATGATGCAAGCTTTCGTGGCGTGATGTTTGAAGTCGCGGCTACAGTAGATTCATATACAAAATCTATAGCTCAACATCAAGCACCATATTCTGATGATGCTGATATTGAAGATATGGGGCTCGAGCCTCGTCAGATATCCGTTGAAGCCATGTATTCGGGGGAAGACTATCTGGTGTGGACGAATGCCTTAGAAGCAGCTTTGGCAGCCACAGGTTCAGGTGAACTGATCCATCCAGTCTACGGCATTCTGGAAGTTCAGGTTGTGAGTTGGGAAGTCAATCACAATACCGAAAATGTCGATTTTTGCAGTATTTCAATCAAATTTATCAAGGCTAAAGCTGAACAGCGCGAATTATTTATTCCCGTTGCGACTGTTGAGCAAATTGATACTTCCCTGGCAGTTGGTGCTCCAGCAGGTGCACTCTCTAAAGAACTGGAGCAGCTTCAGCGTACAGATCCTAATGCTTATTTTCATCGCATGGCTCAAATTAGAACGGGATTACAAAAAGCGTATCAGATCATCAATGGCGTGAAAAAAACCGTCGATAATATTTTGTCACCTGCTGATTGGGCGTATGGCCTAATCAATGATGTTGCGCGACTTGTGACCTTTGATGTCACCGATATTTCAGCAATTTCTAAATGGCGAAGCCTTAGCAAACGTATCGATAAACTCTCAGGTGTATTTAGCGATGAAGATGACAGTACATCAACTTTAGCTCAGTTGTGGCGTGCAACCACCACTAGCTCGCATGTTGCTGTGTCACAGGAAATTGTGAGCCAAACGCGTTCCGAGTTATCAAAAACTAATAATCAATCTAGCAATGAATCCAGTATGACACCAACTGAGTTGGCTTTGATTCGTCAAAAGGTACGCGAAGAAATTCAAACGACTATTCGTACAGAACGTGCTGTGACTGAAGAAAACCTACCAACGTCTACGCAGGTTGCAATCTTTAAGCAATATGCAGATCAAGTACATCAACAAATTCAGGCACTGATTGAAACACGTCCACCGCTAACCACGACAGTGATTACACAACCTTGCACGGTACATTTGATTGCTCATCAACTTTATGGCGATTTTACCCGGAGTGCCGAGATTTTACGCTTAAACCCAACGCTTGAGAATCCTGCTGCGCTTCGCACAGGTCAGGAGTTAACTGTTTATGCTCGATAAGAACGAAGATAAGCGAAGCATTGCTTCGCCTGAGTGCAAGGAGGCAATCTGTGATTGACTCGAATAGTAAGAAAATCAGACTGGTCGTAGCAGGTATTGAATGCTCAACATGGTCTGATGCCAGTATTGATTCCGCAATTGATGTACCCGCAGACGAATGGAATTTAATGATCTGGAACCCTGCAATGGGTCATCTTGACCCAAAGGTCAAGGCTGGCGCTCAGATGCAGATTTTTTATGACTCAGAGCTGGTACTGACAGGAATTGTCGATAATTTAAAAGAAGCTGTTGGACGTTCTGGCCGTGCAATTCAGCTTTCTGGCCGCGATCTGGCAGGCCAGCTTATCAATTGTTCAGTGCCCATTTTTAATGGTAAGCAACTGACCCTGCAATATTTAATTGAAGAGTTTGTGCTTAAGGCGAGCTTAGGTTCCATCATTTCTGATTTTAAAATTCAGGACAATTCCTGGCTAAAAAATAAGGCATCAATTGAGCCTGGCGAATCGATCTGGGATGCACTGGCCAAAGCTGCCGCAATTACAGGCCAATGGATCTGGATGAATGCTGACGGCAGTTTTGAAATCGGTAATCCTTTCAATAATTCCTACCAAGTACAAACGCCTTTAACACTCATGTTTTCAGGTACAAACAATAACGTCCTGAGTGCTGAATACGATGAGGATGTCAGCAACGTTTATACCGATATCCAGATTTTAAGCCAGGACAGAGATGCTCAAAAGATTCTGGCGCAAGGCGCTTCCAATACACCGTACTCGTTCAAACGTCTCAAGCTTGTCACCTCTTCAGATGCAGAAACACAGGCTGAAGCGCAGGCTTTGTTAAATAAAGTCATTAAAGATAACGATTTGGAAGCCTATAGCCTGACCTGTGATGTTGCAGACTGGATGATCGATGGCAAGGTGTGGCAAACAGGCTGGACAGTGACACTTGAGAGTGATGTCTTGATTCGCGCAAATGCTAAATGGGTCGTCATGGGTCGCACGCTGAATTTATCGCGCAAAGATGGCAAAACCACACGGCTCAAACTCAAACGCCAGGGTGACTGGTCGCAACCATTGAAACTAAAACAACAGCCAACTCAGAAAAAACCAAAGAAACGTAAAACCAAGGATGCTTCAGATGATTAAAACCATGCAACGCACTATTGCAGGTGCTGGCCAGCAAATACGCCAGGCGTTTTTGGGTCTGGTCGCACGTGGCTCAGGCAAGTCTTTGCAATTGAAAGGTCTGGATAACGAAGTACTGCAAGACGTTGAAGTGATCCAGCACGTCGGTTTCTCATCATGGATTCCTAAAGGTTCAAAGGTTGTGATTATCCCACTTGGCGGCAAAACAAGCCGTGCTGTCATCGCTGGCTCAACTGGCGCACCTGTGATGATTGAGGTGTCTGAAGGAGAAACCTGTATTTATGATCAGTTTGGTCATGAGCTACGTCTGACAGAAACAGGCATCAAAACAAATTGTGATATGCACGTCGGGGGCAATCTAACTGCCGATGGCGACGTTTCAGATAGCAAAAGCTCGATGCAGGAAATGCGCGACATCTACAACGAACATACCAATGGCAATACACCGCCACCGACTCAAAAAATGTGAGGCAGAAATGGCAATAATTAATTTAGAAAGTAAGGATTATGTGTTGAATAGCTTGGATGAGGCATTTTCGGTTGACGTGCTGCAATCGATTTGTAGTCGTCTCAATATTCATCGTCGTAAGTATTGGGCAGACCCACTGCTGGGGAGTCGTTCATACAGCATGAAGCGCAGTAAAGACGTGCCACGCATGATCGCATTAGTCAAACAATATGCAGATGAAGCATTGGATGGACTGGTTCCAGATCGGCTTTCTTCAATTACCACAACGGCAACTCAAACCATTAAAAGCCGTGTTGATCTCACTATTGAAGTTGTACGTTTGACTGGGGAAAAACAGTCAATTCAATATTTTGTAGCAGTCGGAGGCTAATATGGCATATCCGATTCCAAGCTTTAATAAAATCCGAAATAGCATTCTTCAGGAAGTCAGAAATCAGACTGGCATCACTGTACCAGACGATTCAGATGCAGCCATTCGTGCTGATGGTGAAACTGCGGTGGTTGAAGGCTTATATCAACATCAAAAGTGGATTGAACGACAGCGCTTTCTTGAAACTGCCGATGAGCCATACTTATATATTCATGCTGAACGTCTAAATGCTCCTCGTCAGGGTGGAACGTATGCCAGCGGGTCTGTCACAGCAATATCCAATGTAGACATGACCATTACTAGCGATGCAAAAATTACAAACGGCAAAGGCTACTATTGGTCTGTGGCTGGCAGTGTTGATGTAAAAGCCAATCAATTTTTAAGCATTCAGGTTGCTGCGGATCAGACAGGTGCCAGCTGGAATATGGAGTCTGGCACGTTAATGTGGGTTGCGCCTGCGGCTGGCCTACAATCGACAGTGACTGTGGTATCGATCACAGGTGGTTCTGATGAAGAAGAACTGGAGGACTGGCGTGAACGTCTAAAAGAAATTCAAGAACTTGGATATTCGCGTGATCGCAAGTCTGACTTTATCGCAAGTATTCGTTCAATCTCGCTAGTTCGGGACATCTATGTCTATGCCAAGCGACGTGGCTTGGGTACTGTTGATGTTGCAATAACGGCAAAAGGTAAGCCTGCCATGCTGCCTACAGACTCATTACTAGCCAGTGTCCAGTTATTACTGGATGACGTATCAGGCGGATTTTGGTCTGACTGTCGCGCTTATTCACCTACCAAAGAGTACGTCAATATCATTGCAACTGTTGCAGGTACTGCAAGCAAAAGCGACATCGAAGGCGTAATTGAAGATTATGTAGATGCACTTGCACCAGGTGATACATATCAGCCGACCATTTTATTAGATCGCATCTTAACTATTGATGGCGTGACTGATGTTGAACTCAATACCAAGAGCAATATAACTCCAACTGTAAACTGGCAGCACACAGGCTGGTTGCGTCTTGGTTTACTTGAGGTACGTCTATCATGATGAGCCTTGAGCAGAAAACCGAACTATATGCTGCGGTATTACGGCAGTTGTTACCTGTCGGTGGTTATGACCGTTCACCAAATACCAATGTTGGTAAAGACATTTATGCGCATGCCAAAGCCTTTGCACAGGTCGAAATAGATGCCAGACGCTTATTGAACGATGTATCTGCGGTTCCTATTGAGTTGCTAGCGGAGTATGAAAATGAGTACGGCTTGCCACTTAAGTGTTCCAGCAACATTGGACAAAGTACCCAGCAACGTCTGGATATTCTCAATTGGGTTATGAAAAACGATGATGTTTTCAGTCGTGAATACTTAGTTACACTATTTGGTTTCTTTGGTGTGACGGTGCTCAATGTACTGAAGCATCGGCCAATAACGTGCATTCAGTCATGTACATCACCTGTCAACACAGAGCAGCTACGTTTTAAAGTCACGCTGAAGCTACAAAAACCTGTCAATGCAGATGTGCAATGCATTATTGAAAACTATTTTCCCGCTTTTTTAAGAATTGATATTGTAGAGGTTTGATATGCAACGTATTGATAGTATTAATGCACGCCCTGATGAAAATGGAATTGGCAAAGCTGGCTTTAACGATAACGCTGATTTGCCTGGTCAGGATGCTACTTATCTCACCCCAGTGTGGTTGAATGCACTTCAGGAAGAAATCTGTAATTTGTTGGAAAAGCGTGGCATATCACTTGATATCAATAATCGACAACAACTATTTGATGCACTCGCAGGCAAAGATGACTTGCAAAATCTATTGTCGATGATGCAAGAATTGGTCACGACTGAACGAACTGCTCGTATTGCTGCACTCCAGGCACATTCTGATGCACTTAACCCACATTCACAGTATGTTCAGCGAAAAGATTTTCGTCTTCTATACAAAGGCTTAACTACTGAGACGACTCAACACCCGCTTATTTATACTCAAAATCCAAACACTTGGCAGATCAAACATACTGTTGAAAATATCAGCGTACATATCATGCCAAACGGATTTATTGATCAGACATTTAAAGTAAGAACTATTTATGGCGATTACAACGCTCAGGTATATTTACCAATAGGTCTATCAAATGTTCTAAACGTTTCTGCGGTATATCAAGGTCTTGGAAATAATTACAATGATGACGATTCAACTATTCGATTATTTGATATTTATGATGAAATTATTATTTCTGAAAATGGCTTACAGGAACGTCGCAGTGTTTTAAGTTTTCGTTTTGATAATGTCAGTTCAAATACGCCAGGTAATCGGGAACGCTTTGCGTATATTCGTGTATCAGGCTTTGGTGCATCTAATACTGATCTAGAAAATTTAAATAATTATCCTTATCCATACTATACAAGTCAGGATGATGAAGCGGGTCAAGTGGTTTACATCGATCAAAATCTCATTAGCGTCAATTTACTTGATCTGTTTATTCAAACCTACGGTGCTCCAACAGCCACAACGCGGGCTGTATTTGTAGTTGCAGCTAATACTACCGTTGTATCAATTACATCAGGAAACTGGTTATCTGGTTCAAGCCGTCAAATTATCAATTATGGCAACATTTATGGTGTAGGTGGTTCAGGTGGATATTTTGATGGTAATAATTCAATGGTGGGTGATGGCGGCACAGCTATTGTTGCAATTAATGATTCAAGTTTCATTGATGTACGTAACTATGGTTTGATTGCGGGCGGTGGTGGTGGCGGTGCACCAGGCAAATCTGAATATTCAATTGGTGAAACTGAATTTTATGCAGTTGGAACTGGTGGCGGTGGTATGCCTTATGGTGTGGGCGGTAGCAATATTAATCAGTCTACTCCTGCGGGTAAAACTTTGGTCAATTTGGTAGGTGCAGCAGCTACATTAACCACGTCTGGTACAGGTGCAGTGGGTACAGGTTTGCAAGCTGGATCTGGCGGTGGTGTTGGTGAAAACGGACAAAATAGCACTTCAACATTAACGAATGGTACAGCGGGATTAGCAGGATTAATCTCAACTGGAAATGTCACAGTTACCAATATTGGTTCTGGTCAGACGAAAGGTAGAGTGGCTTAAACTAAACGGAAGCACTTCCTACTGATGTAGATGAGATAAATGCCGCATGATTGCGGCATTCTTTTTGAAAAGAGATTTTAGAAATGGCTGAAGACTCAGTCGACACGATCATTATGAGTGTCGGTGGCGATGAATACGATGTTGCCACGTTTAGCTCTACCAAAAATACTGGCCGAAAACCAAAGCCAACCATGAACCGCCAGCAGCGTGTCAAGTTTAAAACCAATGGTATCCGCACGTTTGAGCTTTCTTGGTCTGTTGTGATCCCTGACGGCAAAGACTCTGTGGACTGGGATGAGCTTGAAGATGAACGTATTTCGATTGAATCGCCTAGCGGTGGCTTTCGTGAGACGTATATCGATGTCAGCGTCACTACGGTGTCAGACAGTTACGATGTCAATGGTGAGTCACGTCGTGATCTTACTGGCTTTTGTCTTGATTATGTGAAGGAATCTATTTAATGAGTAAGCTCTCAATTTTGTCATCCTTTCCTGTGGCTATAACCATATTAGTTGCTGGTGCACCAAAAAAATTAAAAGATTTTGAGTTCTCTGATATTTCATCAATCGAACTGATGGCTGCACGATCACAAGCAAAAGAAGGCGAATATTTACCGATTTATGAATATATCGCAAAAACCAAACTTATCGATACAGACGGAACTAAACATGAAATTCCTTATGACGTCATTGCAGGCATGTCATCGGTAAACTTCAAAAAACTTGAAGAGCTGGACTATGAGTTGCAACTAAAGCTAATTGCCGTGAGTTTAGAGAACCCATCCAGCTAATCGCTTTATTGCATAACGCAGGCATTGATATTAAAACTGCTGAACAAATGCCAGTGCATTATGCATTGGCATTTTTATCTGCAAAAGCCGAAATAAAACAGATTGCTGAACTTAAAACTAAACCCCCTCATGAGCGGCGTAATAATTCTCATGCGACTCGATCAAGCTCTTCAAAATCATACGTCTCAACCAAGCGAGTGTGCTCATGACGACTAGAACAGTTCAATTACGATTGCAGCTTACAGGTCAACAGGCTGCTCAACAAATTCAGCGTATGAATCTTGATTTAAGTCAAGCTCAACAGCAGCAAAGACAAAATTTAAATCAGATATTGCAGACACAAAATCGAATCAACTCTTCTACTCAACAAGGCAGCAAGTACGGTCAACAGCAGTTACGTACAGGTCAAAGTATGCTGCAAACCAATCGTTTGCTTGCACAGATTCTTCAGCAACAACAACGTTCATCTAGTACGTTGAATCAACAACTCATGCAGCAGCAACGATCATATCAATTGCAATTAAATTCATTGAGACAACAAGTTGCAGCAGCAGAAAGATTGAGACAACAATTACAACAAGCTGGTAA
This sequence comes from Acinetobacter sp. 243_ASPC, assembly GCF_001054715.1. Taxonomy (NCBI): domain Bacteria; kingdom Pseudomonadati; phylum Pseudomonadota; class Gammaproteobacteria; order Moraxellales; family Moraxellaceae; genus Acinetobacter; species Acinetobacter sp. 243_ASPC. Next base: position 140,762 of record NZ_JVOR01000081.1, read on the forward strand.
TGCTCAACGTGATTTAAATCGAAGTAGTCCAGGAAGTAATCGAAATTTGATAGGTGGAGCTGCTGGATTGGCTGGCGGAGGTTATGCAGCCGGAATGATCGGTGCTAATTATCTTAAAGAACCGCGTGAGTATATGAAGCAAATTTCACTTGCTACTGATACAGCACTTGCAGGCCAAAAACTATCACTATCAGAGTTTAATAAAAAGGTTTACGAAATGGAGGGTTTTGTTAGAAATTCTTCGATAAAGGGTGGTTCATCGCCTCAACAGATGGTTCAGGCACTCAATACACTTACAGCTTCTAACGTTTATGATTTTAATCAGTTAAAGGATGTAATGTTGCAAGTCAGTCGCACTGCATTTGGTTCTGGTGCAGATGCTAATGATGTAGCACTGATGACTATTGCACAGAAAAACTTTGGATTAAACGATACAGTACGCGCAAATGACCAGGCTATGAAAGCTGGTCAATTAGGTTCATTTGAACTCAGAGATATGGCTCGTTATATGCCTGACCTACTCACCCAAGGTAAAGGTGCTGGCTATATCGGAGATAAGGGATATCGTGATCTTCTGACAATGATGCAGTTAAGTAAAAAAACTGCGGGAACTGCTGAAGGTGCAGCAGTGAATTTATCTGATTTATTAGGTTCATTTAGTCAGTATCATTTGGGATTGTCTTTTGCTAAACACGTGAAGGTGGAAAAAGGTGATCCAATTGCTGCATATGGTGTGAGTAAAAAAAGATCAGGTTTCGATTGGACAACTTATGCAGCTAATATGCGAGAAAAAGGTATTGGTGAAGTTGAAGCCGCAGCTTTAATTATGAACAGGCAAATGGAGAAAAGTCCTCTATACCAAAAATATCGAGGTAAAGCGCAGGAGGCGCTTAAATCGGGTAATAATTCTGAATATCTAGAAAATGTCCAAGCAGCCACACAAATCGCTGCGCAATCTGAAATTGGAAAAATCTTTCATAACAAACAAGCTTTAATGGCCTTCATGGGTATTACCATGAACATGGAAAAAGGTGGTTTCAAAGAGGAATTAGATAAAGGTATATCAGATTCACAAGGAACAATCCAAATATCTCATGAGCGACAAGCTGCGCAAGAATATGGAAAAAATAGTTCACTTGAAACAGCTCAATTTAATGCAAAGGTAGACAATTACAATGGCGTTGCAGGTTGGTGGGGTGATTTTAAACAACAGTTAGCTGATTTTGCTGCATCAAACTCAGGTGTGGCTGCCGCTGCAAGCGCAGCAGTTGTAGGACTGACAGCAGTTGCGGCAGCAGGCGGTGTCGCTGCTGTAGCTATGAGGGGCGGTACTTTAGGTGGTATTGCTGGAGCAGGAGGATTATTGGCTGGAGGCGCTGGAACTGCACTCAAGGTTGGAGGTCAAGTTGCTGTAGCTGGCATTGCAGGTTATGGAGTTGGCACTGGTATCAGAAATATGTACATGCAAACTGAAACCGGAAAAAACTTTGATGATTGGGCGGGTGAAAAGATCGCTCAAATTCTAGCTGCATTTGGAAATGATGAAGCACGTGCAGCAGTTGAAGCTCAAAATAAATATGATCAAATGATTGCGCAACAAGAGCAACAAAGCAAAGAAGCGGCTTCACAATCACAGTTACTAATGTCTATCAACCAGAATTTACAGAACCTAGCAAACAAGCCCCAGCCTCCGCTGATCATCAATGGTAGCTCTTTATTGGATTCTGTTAGCGGTTCAACTCAAAAAGAATCTAATCGACATGGTTCTGTTCCATCCAAACCATTACCAGGATTAGGTGGTTAATTTGAAATTTCATTGCAGATAGTGGAATTTAATTTTAAGTCAATTATCTCAAAAAAACGCCGAAATTATCTCGGCGCGCATCATATTATGTGGCCAATAAAGGCCAGTTTTATACCGCAGATGCTCGCTACGTCTTTAAAGACGTTTATAAGGGTATCAATATTACGCCTTATGCTACCTATACCAGTTATATCAAGGATACAGACGGTTATAAAAATTCAACACGTCACTTTTTAGGTGCATCATTTGACTATAAGAAGGTGTCTTTGGTTGCTGAATACATTATCAGTAAAAATGATCCATTCATTGGCGGTGATACGGCCTCATTGGCACAAGGAGATAATGCAAGCAAGTCGAACCGATTACTCAACTTGACTCTGTTTTATTATTTCTAAGCCTTTTGGTTAAGAGCAGCAGTGCTCAAATTTTTTTCTTAATTTAAATGGTATACCATATGTGTAAGATATGGTGTCCATTACAGTGGTGGGCTATAAATCTCATTTATAGCCATTTTAGACCTCAAAAGATTGAATGGGATTGGCAAACATGGATCTTCAAAAACAGCCTTTATTTCGACAAAAAGCACTTGTCGCAGGGCAATGGTGTGATGCCGATAATGGTCAGCAAACGCCAATTTACAACCCTGCAAACCAAGAATTGATTGGATATGTTCCGAATATGGGACGGGCTGAAACCGAGCGTGCAATTGAAGCAGCGTATGCTTCATGGAATACGTGGAAAACAAAAACCGCCAAGGAAAGATCAGTTTTACTCAAAAAATGGTATGAGCTGATTATCGCCAATCTTGATGTACTTGCAGAAATTTTGACGACCGAGCAGGGTAAACCTCTTAATGAAGCAAAAGGCGAAATTAGCTACGCGGCGAGCTTTATAGAATGGTTTGCAGAAGAAGCTAAAAGGATCTATGGCGATGTGATTCCAAGCCCTTATCCGGATGCACGAATTGTAGTAAACAAACAGCCGATTGGGGTGGTGGCTGCAATAACACCATGGAATTTTCCGGCTGCCATGATTACCCGTAAAGTGGCCCCAGCATTGGCGGTAGGCTGTCCATGTATTGTCAAACCTGCACCTGAAACACCATTTACAGCCTTGGCACTGGCTGATCTGGCAATACAGGCAGGAATTCCTGCCGAAATGATCAGTGTGATTACAGGTGATGCTGTTCAGGTTGGTGATGCCATTTTCGCCAGTGATCATGTACGTAAGTTTACTTTTACCGGCTCAACCCCGATTGGTAAACTCTTACTGGAAAAATCTGCAAAAACACTGAAAAAAGTCTCGCTCGAATTGGGCGGCAATGCACCGTTTATTGTCTTTGATGATGCTGATATTGAAGCAGCCGTTGAAGGGGCACTCATTGCAAAATTTAGAAATGCAGGACAAACCTGCGTATGTGTAAACCGTTTCTTGGTTCAATCTGGTGTTTATGAAAAATTCATTCAGGCATTTAAAATCAGAATCGAAAGTTTAAAAATTGGACATGGGCTAGAAGCAGGCAGTGAAATTGGGCCTTTGATCAATGCGCAAGCAGTAAAAAAAGTACAATCTCACATTCAAGATGCACTGAGTAAAGATGGTCGGCTAATTACTGGTGGACACGTCGACGCTACAGGTGAGCTATTTTTCGAACCGACCCTGATTGCCGATGCCAATTCCGAAATGATGGTTGCAACGCAGGAAACCTTTGGTCCCTTAGCTGTAATTTTCAAATTCGATACGGAGCAGCAAGCGATCCAGATGGCCAATGATACTGAGTTTGGCCTGGCGGCCTACTGCTATACACGTGATTTAGGACGTGCATGGCGGATGAGCGAACAGCTTGAATACGGTATGGTGGGCATCAATAAAGGACTGATTTCAAATGAAGTTGCACCTTTTGGAGGAATCAAGCATTCTGGTTTGGGGCGTGAAGGCTCAAAATACGGCATCGAAGATTATCTTGAAATTAAATACACACTGTTTGGAGGGTTATAATGAGTAATGACAGATTTGAAAAAGGCTTAAGTATTCGCAAACAGGTGTTGGGTGAAGAATACGTCAACACTCGATCAATCATGCAGACGACTTCAATCTACCGCTACAAGAGTTGGTCACTGAGTATTGCTGGGGTGCAGTCTGGGGACGTGAGGAGCTGTCTAAACCAGAACGAAGTCTCATCAATTTAGCCATGATTTCTGCATTGAATCGACCTCATGAATTAAAACTGCATGTGAAAGGTGCGCTGCGTAATGGTGTGTCCAAAGAAAAAATTCGTGAAGTATTACTACAGGTGGCAATTTATTGTGGCGTACCTGCAGCAGTCGATAGCTTTCGTATTGCCAAAGAAGCCATTAAAGAATACGAAGCAGAACACCTTACAAAATAATTTAAGGTTTAAGTTAAAAAAGAGAGCCATAAGCTCTCTTTTTGTTGCTCAATGGATTAATTATAAGCACGCTCGTTGTGCTCACTCACATCGATGCCTTGTTGTTCCTGTTCGGATGTGGCGCGTAAACCGATGGTTTTATCGATGACTTTCATAATGATCCAAGTCAGTACGCCACAGTACAAAATTGTTAGGCCAATACTGGCAATTTGCGCGATGAACTGTTTAAACAGATTTACATCCTGATTGCCGCCAAGGGCAGGGATACAAAATATTCCAGTCAGAATACAACCTACCATTCCTCCAATGCCATGTAGTGAAAATACATCTAATGCGTCATCAAAGCCGAATTTACGTTTGAGCCCCGTCACCGCAAAGAAACAGCATATACTGGTTATCAAACCGACTGCAATTGCACCAAAAGGGCCAACATAAGCAGCTGCTGGTGTAATACCAACCAAACCTGCGATGACTCCAGATGCAAGACCCAATGAAGTCACATGTTTGGTCATTATTTTTTCAACCATCATCCAGCCCACAATTCCACCGCAGGTTGCAATGGTGGTGGTCATGAGTACTAGGCCCGCTATAGTATTTGCTGCCAGTGCTGAACCAACATTGAAGCCATACCAGCCAGCCCACAGCAAAGCAGCGCCCATCATGGTAAATACCAGATTATGAGGAGGCATTGGGGTTGTTGGCCAGCCAAGACGTTTCCCAATAACGATTGCACCGACCAGAGCAGCAACACCTGAATTGATGTGTACAGCGGTTCCGCCTGCAAAATCCAGTACACCCCAGTTATGCATAATTGCACCGGGGCCGCCCCATACCATATGTGCCAAAGGTCCATACACCAAAACCAGCCAGAGTGCACCGAACAATACCACAGCACCAAATTTCATTCGCTCTGCAAAGCCACCAATGGCAATACATGGTGTGATCATGGCAAAGGTCAAACCAAAAATACATAAAACATATTCAGGCACACCTGCAACCAGCGTTTGATCGGTAATTTCTGCCATAAATGCTTTACTAAAACCTCCGACAAAACTATTGAGATTAAGGCTACCTTCACTCATATGTGTAGTATCCGCCACGATGCTGTATACAATGGTAATCCATAAAATGCCGACTACACCTGCAACTGCTAAAAACTGGGAAAAAATTGAAAGTACGTTTTTAGCTCTCAGCATTCCGCCATAAAACAGTGCCAGACCAGGAATGAACATCATGAGCACTAAAATTGCTGAAACCATTAGCCATACAGTGGAAGCAGCATCAAAAGGTGTATCGGCAGCAAATACATCGGCAAGCATCAGTATAAATAGACACAATCCTAATTTTTTGAGTATATCGGAGGGCATGGTAGAAACTCCTAATGCAAAAAGAAAATGAAAAACTTTTTATTCCTAAAGGGAATATTAATTTCACTTTGTTAAAGCAATTCTTATACCACGATGGTTTTTTGCACTTAATTTTCTCAATGTCAGACCTAATCAAGTTGCCTAAATCTTCGTTAGTAAATGCAATAAGGGTTTTGATTGACTACTGAAATGAAGGATGCTCTGTAAAAAGTTGGATCAGATGATCCATTACAGTTCTGATTCTTTTGGCCGTAATCAAATTACTATGCACCACTAACCAGATGGGTTGTTCAACTCGGGTATTTTCATTGATTTGAACAAGTCCTGATTGATTCGCAATAAAGTCTGGCAACAAACCAATGCCTAAGCCAGATTTCACAGCATCAATTTGTGTGGAAAGACTATTGGTTTCAATCTTAAAATTTTGATTTCGTATAAAGTCTTTCATCCAGTGCGCAAGTGACAAATGTTGATGGGTATCGGCCCAGCCTACATAGTGATATTGATCAGGTTGAAGATCATTGTCTTGAATAAACTTCATGTAAGATGTGGCAGCATAGAGTCCAAAACGAAGTGTTCCCAAGCGTTTGATGGTGAGATTACCAGCGTCAGGTTGAATCGTTCTGATGGCTAAATCGGCATCTCGACGATGCAAGTTAGTGAGTTGCACACCACTGTTAATTTCAATACGTAACTCGGGATGGCGAGAAAAAAGCGACTGTAAGGAAGGGATTACCAAACCATTGGCCAGATTTTCTGAAACAGCTAAACGAACCAGTCCCTGTGCTTGTGCATAATTTTGTCCACTTTCTGTCAGGCTGAGGGCTGCATTTTCGAATGCTTCTGCATTACCAAGTAAGGCTTCACCTTCGAGTGTAAGTTGATAACCTGTTTGATGTCGCGTAAACAGCGTCATGGCCATATCTTGCTCTAGGCGCTCCAAACGCCTCGATACGGTGGCAATACCCAAATTTAATTTTTCGGCAGCGGTGGTGAGTGTGCCTGTTCGGGCAACTGCAAGAAAAACTTTCACATCATCCCAATGCATATATTTTCCAAAAATGAAAAACCAGTTTCAATTATTATCTATATAAATTTCAATCATGGAAACAGATACTTCGGCTTTCACATGCTGAGGATATATAAATGTCTTTAAAATTATGGATAGCTTTGATTGTTTTAAGCTTGAGTAGCTTTGCCATTGTCACAACCGAATTAGCGCCGATAGGTTTACTTTCCGCCTTGGCACATGACCTGAATCAAAGCGAAGCCATCACTGGACTGATTGTGACAGGATATGGTTGGGTGGCGGCTATCTCGGCGTTATGCTCGATCGTTTTGCTCATTCGGTTTCCACGAAAAATGGTCTTAATGATCATGCTGCTGATTTTGGCAATTTCCAATATCATCGTGGCCTATAGTTCATCATTTAATATGATTTTTTCTGCACGTATTATCGGTGCAATTGCGCACGGTAGCTTTTGGGCCTTGATTGGAGCTGTCGCTTACAGTCTGGTTCCGAAACATAAATTGGGTTTGGCTACATCAATTATTTTTTCAGGTGTTTCAGTTGCGAGTATTTTGGGTGTACCTCTGGCGAGTTATCTTACTCAACTGAGTAGCTGGCGGCTGGCGTTTGAATTTCTGGGTCTTTTATCTTTCATTGTTTGTATTTTAATTCTGCTCTTTGTGCCCAAAATTCCAGATCAAGCCCCTTTAGCGTCTGGCTTTTTTAAAAAAGTGCTTCAGCATTCGACTTTAAATCGTTTATTTATTCTTACAGCACTGATCATTTCTTCACATTTTGCTGCATTTACATTTATTGAACCGTTTCTGAGCCAAATCGCACAGCTTGAATCGGGTCAGATCACATTACTTCTTCTTGTTTTTGGTTTTGCAGGTTTAATGGGCAATATCTTTGCTGGAAAGTTGATAGATCGACATTTACACACAATCATCTTGGTCAGTTTAGTATTCATTTCGGGAAGTGTGTTTGCTTTTGGATATTTGGGGTATCACGTTACTTTGAGCATCGCAATCGTATTTTTGGCGTTGTGGGGCGTTTCAATTGCAAGCATATTTGTAGGTTTACAAACTTGGGTTTTGAAGCAGGCAGATGATTTGGCAAGTGCAGCCTCGGCAATCTATGTTGCAGTTTTTAATGCCAGTATTGGCTTGGGAGCGCTAATCGGGAGCTTCATGCTGCAATATGTCACGCTTAATCGAGCATTTGAAATCATTACAATCTTTCTAATTTTTAGTCTTTATCTTCTGCAAAAATTTAACCGAACGCATTAATTAAAGATTGGATCGTATCTCTATTTCCAGTGTCATCTAAGTACAAGAAAAGTGGTGAAGAAATAGAAGATACGATTGCTTCAGGTCATGAAGAGCAATTACTCTTCGCTGCTTCCATAATTCATTACAGACAAGAGACGAATAGGCACCTGCACTAGTTTCTCTGGTCCATGAGGAATTTCACCTTCCAAAGTCAGACAATCTCCTGGTTGCATGTGAAAAACTTCTTGTCCATGTCGATAAATCAGCTCTCCCTCGACCAGATACAGCATTTCTGTGCCTGGATGAGCGAAGGTCGGGAATTCTTCACTGGCATCATCCATACTCACCAGATACGCCTCAAAGTTCTTTCTTGGGCCTCTAGAGTGCGTTAATAAACGATAAGTATGGCCTTTTTCAGTACCGCGACGTACCACCTCCATACCATCTCCAGATTTAACCAGCATGGCATGACTTTCTTGCTGATCGTATTGACTAAATAAAGTCGACATTGGAATTCCGAGTACTTCGCAAAGGCGGCTCAAGGTTTCCAAGCTCGTAGACACTTGTGCATTTTCAATCTTACTGAGCATGCCCTGACTAATCCCTGCAATCTGAGCTACTTCTGAGAGTTTGAGGCCTTGTTCCTGACGATGTCGTTTAATTTGAATACCAATATATTGTTCCAGCTTCACGCTGTTTTTGGTGTGTCTCATTATGGTTCAACTCTGCACTATTTTGATGACAATGAACTGAGAATTTTACTCAAAACAAAAAGTAGATGTAATACATTTAAAAAATCTTGTGGTGAAATATATATTCTTATTGGGAATATATGGCGTATATGATCGTTTATTACAAAAACAAAAGAAATTTTTAAAAGTTGGCAAGGGATTTGCTTTCTTTATAGGAAACAAAGTTTCTTGTATTGAAAGCTAAACAATTTAAGAAACGAACGTGCATTTTTTGAGCCAAATACAGTTTTGCCATATTAGGAGTATGTCAATTATGTTGCAGCAAGCCGTGAAGGAGATGTTTGATCACTATGAATTGACCAGTCAACCGATGTACCGTCCAGAAGTACAAAAGGTCATTGATCAGCATCATTTAAAATATGTTTTGGCGCAATTTGTTGATATTCATGGTGCTGCCAAAACCAAGTCGGTCCCGATTTCGGGCTTAAAAGCGATTGAGAAAGACGGTGTCGGATTTGCAGGTTTTGCTATTTCTGGTATGGGAATGCAACCCCATGGTCCTGACTTTATGGTGAAAGGCGATTTATCTACTTTAACTCCAGTCCCTTGGCAACCGGGTTATGGGCGTGTGGTTTGTGAAGGATATGTCAACGGAAAGCCGCATCCATATGATTCACGTTATGTACTGCGCCAGCAAGTCGAGCGTCTAAAAGCTCAAGGCTGGACATTAAACACTGGGCTTGAGCCGGAATTTAGCCTGTTTCGTCGTGGCGAAGACGGCAAACTCAAAATGGTAGACGACTCAGATAATCTGGATAAACCTTGTTATGACTATAAAGGCTTGTCTCGTTCACGCGAATTTTTAGAACGATTAACTGAAGCTCTCATTCCTGTGGGTTTTGATATTTATCAGATCGATCATGAAGATGCCAACGGTCAGTTTGAAATCAACTATACCTATGCAGATGCCATGAAGTCGGCAGATATGTTTACCTTTTTCCGTATGGCTGCGGGTGAAATTGCCAACGATTTAGGCATGATTTGTTCATTTATGCCAAAACCTGACCCGAAACGTGCAGGCAACGGCATGCATTTTCATTTGTCGATCGGCAGTGAAAAAAATAGCAATCTTTTTCATGATGCCAGTGATCCAAGTGGAATGGGTCTATCAAAAATGGCCTACCACTTTATTGCAGGTCTGCTTGAACATGGTCCGGCACTCTGTGCTTTTTGCGCACCAACGGTAAATTCTTATAAACGCCTCGTGGTGGGTCGTTCACTCTCTGGCGCGACATGGGCACCAGCCTTTATTGCATATGGCGGCAACAACCGCTCAGCCATGGTGCGTATTCCGTATGGTCGTATTGAGCTGCGCTTGCCCGATGCAGGCTGTAATCCTTATCTGGTGTCGGCTGCCATTATTGCAGCAGGACTTGACGGAATCGAACGCGAACTGATGCCACCACCGGCCTGTAATGAAAACCTATATAGCCTTGGGCTTGAAGAAATTGCAGCACGTGGCATTCAAACCTTACCGCAGTCGCTTAAAGAAGCCATTGATGCACTCAAAGCAGATCCACTGTTTGCACAGAAAATGGGATCTGAAATTGTGAACGAATTTATTGAACAAAAAAGCATGGAGTGGGTGGAATACTGCCGCCATGTGTCCGACTGGGAAATTCAGCGCTATACAGAGTTTTTCTAAAGCCTTAAACAACAAACAGATTAAAAATTAAATTTTGGAGACATCCTATGTGTGGAATCGTTGGTTTATATCTTAAAAATCCTGCGCTTGAATCCCAACTTGGCAAATTGTTTGAGCCAATGCTGCAAGCCATGACCGGTCGTGGTCCCGATAGCGCAGGCTTTGCGATTTATGGTGATGAGGTTCAAGACGGCTGGGTCAAATTAACCTTGCAAACCACAGATGAAACGTTTAACTGGCAGACATTTGCACAAAAGCTTCAAGCAAAATTATCTACAGGTTTTGACTGGTTTCAAAATGCAACTGCTGCCGTCGTAAAAGTTGAAGCAGATGAAGAAATAGTGCGTGCAGCAATCGATGAAATTGCCCCTGAACTAAAAATCATGAGTGTTGGACAAAGTATCGAAATTTTAAAAGGCATGGGCTTACCTGTCGAAATTTCTGAACGCTTTGGCCTTGCCAACATGAAAGGTAGCCACATTATCGGACATACCCGTATGGCCACTGAAAGTGCCGTAACCATGGAGGGAAGTCATCCATTTTCAACAGGTGCCGATTTATGTCTGGTTCACAACGGCTCGTTATCGAATCATGCACGTTTACGTCAAGAGTTAAAGCGTGAAGGTATTAGCTTTGAAACAGATAACGATACCGAAGTTGCAGCAGGGTATCTCACTTGGCGTTTACAGCAGGGCGATAATCTGGAGCAGGCGTTGAATCACGCACTCGATGATCTGGATGGTTTCTTTACCTTTGCGATTGGAACCCGTGATGGCTTTGCTGTTATTCGCGATCCGATTGCATGCAAACCTGCTGTACTGGCCGAAACTGAAGATTACGTTGCGATGGCCTCTGAGTATCAGGCATTGGCTTCTTTACCCAATATCGATCAAGCCAAAGTGTGGGAACCCGAACCAGCCACCTTGTATGTATGGGAGCGTTCGTCAGCCAAAACGAACGCAGCGGCATAAGTTAAACGGTTAAAAAATCAGGAGCAGCAATATGAACAGCACAGTATTGGCAGACAAAATTGAGCAAACACTTTTAAAAGATACTTACGATTTAAATCTAGATAGCGTACGCGATCTCAATCAGGCATTGCATAGCAAGGATCTGGTCAATGAAATTGCACATTGGACGGTTAAGAACCCTGCGGGTATACATAATATAGCGGTGGGGATTAAAGCTCCGATTTCGGTCACCATCGATGGTCATGCAGGATATTACTGTGCAGGCATGAATCAGGAAGCGGATATTGTCGTAAATGGTAACGTTGGGGTAGGCGTTGCAGAAAACATGATGTCCGGCTCTGTGCGTATCAAGGGCAATGCCTCTCAGGCTGCGGGTGCAACTGCACATGGAGGATTGCTGGTGATTGAAGGTGATGCAGGCGCACGCTGTGGTATTTCTATGAAAGGTGTAGATATTGTCGTGGGAGGCAATATCGGTCATATGAGCTGTTTTATGGGGCAAGCGGGCCGTTTGGTCGTCTGTGGTGATGCAGGTGATGCACTGGGCGACTCTCTTTATGAAACCCGTATTTATGTGAAAGGAGCCGTAAAATCTTTAGGTTCAGACTGCATTGAAAAAGAAATGCGTGCTGAACATCTTGCCGAATTGGCGGAGCTGCTGGCCAAAGCTGGTTTTAACGAATCCCCAACCTCGTTTAAACGCTATGGCTCAGCCCGCCAACTTTATAACTTCAAAGTAGACAATGCATCTGCTTACTAAGATCAAACGTAGATCGGAGAAATAACCATGACACAATCAGCTACTCAATTTGAACCAGTACTACGTGAATCGGCTACGTTTGATCGTTTGACCATTCAGGAAATTCAACGTGCTGCTGCGACCGGAATCTATGATATTCGCGGTGGTGGTACCAAACGTCATCTGCCACATTTTGATGATTTATTATTGCTGGGTGCGAGTATGTCTCGTTATCCGCTCGAAGGGTATCGAGAAAAATGTGGTACCGATGTGGTTTTAGGCACACGCTTTGCCAAAAAACCGATTCATCTGAAAATTCCTGTGACCATTGCAGGAATGAGCTTCGGTGCGTTATCTGCCAATGCCAAGGAATCTTTAGGCCGTGGCGCGAGTATGGTCGGTACGTCTACTACCACAGGTGATGGCGGGATGACCCCCGAAGAGCGTGGGCATTCCGAAACGCTGGTATATCAATACTTGCCATCGCGCTATGGTATGAACCCAGACGATTTACGTAAAGCCGATGCCATTGAGATTGTCTTGGGGCAAGGGGCCAAACCTGGGGGCGGCGGTATGCTGCTCGGAATGAAAGTGACAGAGCGTGTGGCGGGAATGCGCACTTTGCCTGTTGGCGTCGATCAACGAAGCGCCTGCCGACATCCAGACTGGACTGGGCCAGATGATTTGGCCATCAAAATTGCCGAAATCCGCGAGATCACAGACTGGGAAAAACCGATTTATGTCAAAATTGGAGCAAGTCGTCCTTATTATGATGTCAAGCTTGCAGTTAAGGCAGGTGCAGATGTGATTGTACTCGATGGCATGCAAGGCGGAACAGCCGCGACTCAAGAAGTGTTTATTGAGCATGTGGGAATTCCGATTTTATCTGCCATTCCCCAAGCGATTCAGGCTCTACAGGAAATGGGCATGCACCGTAAAGTACAACTGATTGTCTCTGGCGGTATCCGCACTGGTGCAGATGTGGCAAAAGCGATGGCACTCGGTGCCGATGCAGTCGCAATTGGTACTGCTGCCTTGATTGCTTTGGGAGATAACCATCCACGCCTTGATGATGAACTAAAAAAAATCGGTTCGGCATCAGGTTATTATGACGATTGGCAAAATGGCCGTGACCCTGCCGGAATTACCACCCAAGATCCAGAACTTGCCAATCGTCTAGATCCAATTGAGGGTGGTCGACATTTAGCCAACTATTTGCGCGTATTGGTTTTAGAAGCTCAAACCATGGCGCGTGCTTGTGGTAAATCACATCTACATAACCTCGATCCAGAAGATCTGGTTGCCCTAACAGTAGAAGCCGCTGCCATGGCACGTGTGCCATTGGCTGGAACCAACTGGGTACCGGGGCAACTCCAATATTAAGTAACGATCTTGTGAGCGTTATTTGAGCATAAAGCACCTAAAAAGGGTGCTTTATGTGTCGGGTGTTAATTTACTTAAAAATAGAAAAGAACAAGATAATTCAGATATGATGCTAATCCTTAAGTCACATCGTGGTGTACGGGTTTAGCTAATGAACTTTAAAAGTATTGAAAATTTTTATTGGGTGGCCCGTTTAAATAGTTTTAATAAAGCCGCAGTTAAACTTAATACCACACAACCTGCGGTGTCTCAGCGTTTAAATACCTTTGAGCAAGAACTTGGAGTCAAGCTTTTAGAGCGGACATCACGCAGCTTGCAATTGACCGAAAAAGGCCAAATCGTTTACGCCTACGCAGAAAAATATATTCAACTCAATCATGAGTTACTCAAAGCATTGTCTGAAAAAACGGCACTTCAGGCCACCATTCGCTTGGGGGTTGCAGAAACGATTGTACACACTTGGCTGGTCGATTTTATCGAGCAAGTGCAACAAGAGTATCCTGCTGTAACTTTCGATATTGTGATTAATATTACCCCCATGCTCAAACAAGCGGTTGAAGCGGGCGAACTGGATATGGCGTTTTTGCTTGAATCAAGCTGTAATTTTGATTGTGTAGAAATACCACTATGTCAGTTTCAACACAGCTTTTTAATTGCACCACGTTTCCACAAACGCTTTTTAGAGCGTCAACTAACTCTAAAGGATGTGTCTAATAGCACCATTTTGACTTATCCCAAAATGACCTATCCCTATATGGATTTAAAAAATCAGCTGATGCAGCACGGCTTAAAAGAACCTAAAACCATTACCAGTTACTCCTTAGCCACTTTAATTAAAATGACCGAAGAAGGTATGGGAATTGGGATTATTCCACATTTATCGGTGATTCACGAACTACGTGAAAAACGGTTACAGATTTTGCCCTCTGAGTTGGTATTAAAGCCATTTCGTTTTTCGTGTGTGTATATTGCGGGTAAAGATGATCTGGTCAAACAAAGTTTGTCGAAAATTGCGCAGCAGATTGCACAGCACTCACTGCGTAAGCTCAATAACCAGTTTGATGGCGATGATTATCGTTAAATACACGCTCAACCGCTCTGCATTTGATTAAGATGAGTTCTTAAATGAACTCATTTGGATGTGTCCAGATCAGCGCAAAAAAGTGCGTCATATAAGTGCAGTATGCACTATTAAAGTACTGATTTTTAATATTTATTTTTTTAGATATAACCGTAGCTAATCGATATCGATAAGCAAAAATTATTAATCATTTTTAAGTCAAAAAAACCATATAAATTAATAAGTTATTTTTTATCTTTCGTGTTGTGTAAATATTGTTCCAATCCTGTCTGCTGTGTTTAAGTAAATAAGCGCCAATATTAGTGAAGAAACTAAAATCTGTTTCTTGCTCAGGGCAACATGATTCCTCCTCAGGCTAAGCAAAGAGCGAATAAATTTTATGGACAAAAAGACATTTTTTAGTGAACGGCAGTGGGCGATTGTTGCCTCGATTTTCTTAATGGCAACATCAGCCATGGGGCCGGGTTTTCTTACCCAAACTGCAACATTTACCGTCAAAATGGGCGCTGCATTCGGGTTTGGTATTTTACTCTCGATTATTATTGATTATGTGGTACAGCAAAATATCTGGCGCGTGGTCACACTAACACAAAAGCGTGCTCCAGACGTTGCCAATATTGCGTTGCCCGGAAGTGGCTATGTACTTGCGGTGCTGGTTATTTTTGGAGGATTCTTTTTCAATATCGGTAATATTGCCGGGGCGGCGCTCGGATTAAATGCCTTGTTTGGACTCGATACCAAATGGGGCGGCGTCATTAGTGGTGCTATGGCAATTATGATTTTTGCATCGCGTAAAGCCAGTTTGGTGGTCGATAAGAGCATGATCATTCTGGGTATTTTAAAAATCGCGATTATTGTCGTGGTGGCTTTTATTGTGGCACCGCCAATGGCCGATGCATTTCATCAAACGATTTTGCCAAGCCATGTCGACTTTGCCAGTATTACTACCATTGTAGGCGGAACAGTCGGGGGCTACATCTGCTATGCCGGTGCGCACCGATTGCTCGATAAAGGTGCCGTGGGTCCTGAGCACATTGCAGAAGTCTCACGTGCTGCAACCAAAGGCATTGTGGTGGTTGGCGTAATGCGCTATGTACTGTTCTTGGCGATTTTAGGTGTAGTGGTCAGTGGCGCAACCATTGATTTGGCATCGCACAATGCCAACCCAGCTGCTCAAGCCTTTCAATATGCTGCCGGTGAGTTCGGATTTAAACTGTTTGGCCTTATTTTTTGGGCAGCCGGTATCAGTAGTTCAATTGGTGCAGCTTATACTTCAGTTTCGTTCTTTACAGCATTTAAAAAAGACCTCGACCTCAAGCAGCGTAACTTTTGTACCATTATTTTTATTGCGCTTGCATTGTTGCTCTATGTCTTGATTGGCGCAACGCCAGCGAGCCTATTGGTATTTGTCGGCGGTTTAAACGGTCTGGTTCTACCGATTGGTCTGACTATCTTTGTATATGTTGCCGCATGCCGTAAAGATATGCTCGGCGGCTACAACTACCCAATGTGGCTGACCGTTTTAGGCGTACTGACCTGCTTGCTTACGTGGTACATGGGTTATGTATCGTTTAACACGATTTTTAATTACCTCAAAACTCTATAGGACATTCCCATATGCGTATCGATTTGAATAGTGATTTAGGTGAAAGCTACGGATCTTGGAGCATGGGGAATGATGCACAGATTCTACCCATTGTCAGCAGCGCCAATATTGCCTGTGGTTTCCATGCCGGTGATCCGCTGGGTATTTTTAATACCCTGAAACAGGCAGCACAGTTACAGGTGACGGTCGGGGCACATGTGTCTTATCCAGATCTGGTCGGTTTCGGGCGCCGTAATATGCAGCTTTCTTACGATGAACTCATGACTGATGTGATGTATCAGATTGCGGCCTTGCAAGGTCTGGCCAAAGCGGCAGGCACCGAAGTGAAATATGTAAAGCCACATGGCGCGCTGTACAACACCATTGCCACAGATCTGGAGCAGGCCAGAGCCGTAATTGATGCAATCAAAAAGATGGATTCAGACCTGACGTTGGTGGCACTTGCTGGTTCAAGCTTGATTAAATATGCCCAGCAGCAAGGCCTTCAGGTGGTGGCCGAAGCCTTTGCAGACCGTGCGTACAATGCTGATGGATCATTGGTATCGCGTCGGTTGCCTGGCGCGGTGCTACATGATGCCGACTTTGTGGCACAACGTGTAGTGAGTATGCTCAAAGAAGGAGGTGTTGTCTCAATTGATGGTCAATTTACACCAATCGATGCACAGAGTATTTGCTTGCACGGCGATACCGAGGGCGCATTGTCGATGGCAGCAGCCATACGTGAGGCCTTGATTCAAGAGGGTATCGAGATCCGCTCATTTTGTGAGGGCACTTAAATGAATCAGCTACAATTTGCCCATGGTGAAGCGCTTTATGCTGCAAAGCAAGCACGCTATGACATTCGTAATGGCTTTGACCTCCCGACGGCTGGCTTGGCGGCGGGCCTAACGCAGGTCAACATGATTTCGGTTCCCAAGGCATGGGCCTATGACTTTTTACTGTATAGCCAACGCAATCCGCAAAGCTGCCCTGTACTTGATGTAATTGAAGCTGGCCAGTTTCAAAGCAAACTCATTCAAGAACCTGGCCATGATATTCGCACCGACTTTCCGCGGTATCGAATTTGGGAACACGGTCAATGTACCGATGAAGTGACCGATGCCACTTCCATCTGGAATCAGCACAACGACTTGGTAACGTTTTTAATTGGATGCAGTTTCTCCTTCGAAACAGCACTGATAGAGGCTGGCATTGAAGTCCGTCATATTCAAGACCAACGAAATGTTCCGATGTACCTCACCGATATTGAATGTGTTCCCGCAGGACGAATTTCAGGTCGACTGGTCGTCTCTATGCGTCCAATTAAAGCATCACAAGTGAGTCAGGCCGTACAAATTACTGCAAAAATGCCCAATGTTCATGGGGCGCCAGTGCATATTGGCCACCCAGAAAGCTTGGGAATTTCAGATCTGAACTGTCCAGATTTTGGCGATGCACCTCGCATATTAAACGATGAAATTCCGGTCTTTTGGGCATGCGGCGTGACGCCACAAGCTGCTGTCATGCAATCAAAAATTCCGTTTGCGATCAGTCACGCGCCGGGACATATGCTGATCACCGATGTGCCAGATCGGGCATGGATGCGCTAAGGATAAGGAGAACTTCGAGATGCGATTTTTATCTGTAAATAGCGACAGTTTTCTAATCGAACTGGGTGATTTACAACACACCATACAGTTGTATCGACATTTGCGAGACGCCGCGCATCCGCATATACGTGAAATGGTACCTGCCGCAGCGACCATTTTAGTGTATTTCAATCCGCTTCAAATCACTGCCAGAGCACTCATCCATTGGATTAAAGCACAAAAACCAAGTGCCGATACGCAGTCAAATCATCGTCATATCGAGATAGAAGTTTGCTATGACGGGCCTGATTTACCGCATGTCGCTGAACTGCTCAACTTATCAGTAAAAGAGGTGATTGAGCGACATATTCAAGCGCCGTGGCAGGTGGCATTTATTGGTTTTGCACCCGGCTTTGGTTATTTAAGCCGTGCAGACCAGCCCTTTGGTAGCGTACCGCGATTGGATTCACCACGTAAAAAAATCCAATCCGGTTCGGTGGCACTGGCAGGTGAATATTCTGGGATTTATCCCAAGGATAGTCCCGGCGGTTGGCAACTCATTGGGCAAACCACCTGCAAAATGTGGGATCTGACACGCGAGCATCCGGCATTATTACTGCCCGGCGATCAGGTCCGGTTTATCGATGTGACGCATCGACCAACCCGTGTGGCTATACATGGTGTGAACCTTAAAACGGCTGATGTCGCACAGTCTGAGCTTTTGCCTGTTTTAGAGGTATTACAGGCAGGCCTGCAAACCCTGATTCAAGATGAAGGCCGCAAGCACGTCGCTGCCATGGGCGTAGGCGCGGCAGGCGCCATGGACCGTGCTTCTTATCATTTGGCTAATCAGATTGTAGGTAATCGCCCAGATGTGGCGGCACTTGAGGTGCTCAACGGTGGAGTAAAATTCAAAGTATTAGCACCCACTGTTGTCGCTGTGACAGGGGCACAGAGTAATATTTGGGTGATTGATCGAAATGCGGTGCGTAGTCGTGTTTCTGGTTATACCGCATTGGCACTTGATCCAGAAGACATGCTTCAGATCGATCCACCACAGGCTGGAATACGCAACTATCTTGCCGTGCGTGGTGGCGTTGCCACTGCACACGTATTAGGAAGCGCAAGTTACGATACTTTGGCTGAGTTAGGGCCAGCCCCTTTACAGGTACATGATCTGATCTGTGTGGGTAACGCTGCTGTAAGTGCGGTTGAACTTTATGCGCAGGCACCAGAGCAGCTAGCGAAAGTCGGTGAAGTTATCGAAATCGATGTGGTTTTAGGGCCACGCACCGACTGGTTTGAACCGGAAAGTATTCAGCAGTTTTTTAAGCAGCAATGGCAGGTCACACACGAAAGCAACCGCGTGGGATTGCGTTTAAAGGCACCACATGGATTAAAGCGACAGATTCAGCAAGAGCTACCCAGCGAGGGAACCTGTACAGGTGCTTTACAAATCCCGCCCAATGGTCAGCCCGTTTTGTTTATGAATGATCACCCTTTAACTGGCGGTTATCCGGTATTGGCGGCTGTTGCCACACACGATCTGAATAAAGTTGCGCAAATTCCGCCGGGTGCTTTCATTCAGTTTCGCCAATTTACACATGTTTTAGATTTGGACGCCGAGTAAATAGATAATGGACAAACAACATAAAATTTTAATTGCCAACCGTGGTGAGATTGCAGTACGTGTCATTCAGGCATGTAAAGATTTAAACATTCCATCTATTGCGGTGTATGCCGATGATGATATTGACAGTTTGCATGTTCAATATGCCGATGAGGCATGGGCATTGTCTGGCGTTACCGCCAAAGAGACTTACCTGAATATTCCGCGTTTGATTGAAATTGCACAAAATGCGCAGGCCACCATGATCCATCCCGGCTATGGCTTTTTATCTGAGCGTGCCGAATTTGCGCAGGCTGTGTTAGATGCCGGCCTGATCTGGATTGGGCCTTCGCCAGAAAGTATTGAAAAGTTAGGCGACAAGATCGAAGCCAGAAAAATTGCGGCATCGGTGGGTGCTCCGTTGGTTCATGGTACAGCTCAGCCCTTAAACAATGCCCAAGAGGCACTTGAATTTGCTCAAACCTATGGCTTACCTATGGCCATTAAGGCCGCATTTGGTGGCGGTGGCCGCGGTTTGAAAGTGGCATGGCAGCTCGAAGAAGTTGAAGCGTTGTATGAGTCTGCGGTACGTGAAGCCATTGCTGCATTTGGTCGTGGTGAATGTTTTGTCGAGCAATATCTGGATAAACCCCGTCATCTGGAAGCGCAGATTATCGCCGATCAGCATGGTCATGTCGTAGTGGTGGGAACCCGTGATTGTTCATTACAGCGACGCAATCAAAAATTGGTGGAGGAGGCACCTGCACCGTTTATCGATGAACATATACATCAACAAATTCTTAGCTCATCGACCAATATTTGCCGAGCTGCACAATATGTGGGTGCGGGAACGGTCGAATATTTACTGAGTCGAGATGGCAAATTATCTTTCTTGGAAGTAAACACCCGCTTACAGGTTGAACATCCGGTCACGGAAATGACCTCAGGCATCGATCTGGTTTGTGAACAAATCCAGATTGCATTGGGTCGGCCTTTAAGTATTCAAGAGACACCACAACCTCAAGGTCATGCAATCGAATTTCGAATCAATGCTGAAGATCCGGCGCGCGGCTTTATTCCAGCTTTTGGGCTTATCGAAAAATTTACCGCACCTTTTGGTCTGGGAGTGCGTCTCGATACTGGTGTGCTCTCGGGCAGTCTGGTGTCTAGTCATTTCGACTCACTGATGGCCAAGCTGATTGTATACGGCCCAACCCGAGAGATTGCATTACAACGTGCCCGACGAGCACTTGCGACTTTTGAAATTGAAGGCGTTGCATCGGTGTTGCCATTTCATCGAGCAGTACTGACACAACCGGATTTCACTGAAAATTTTCAGGTGCATACGCGCTGGATTGAACAGGACTTTCAGCATAACTTTGATGTTGCACCGCGCAGTTCGCTGAGCAGTCAAAGTGGTGTACAGCATTTTATGCTGGAAATTGATGGTAAGTTACACCGCGTGGGCTTACCGGTTGGCGTGTTTAGCGGCTTTGCAGCCCAGTCTCAACCGAGTCGTGAAAATCTAGTTGAACAAAGCAGCAGCCCAAATGATGTGATTGCACCGATTAATGGGGTCATTACCACATGGAAAGTTGTAGAAGGTGCGCAGGTTGCAAAAGGTGAGGTGATTGCGATTATGGAAGCCATGAAAATGGAGATTCAAGTAACGGCACATCAAGCTGGTACACTGCAACATCTGGCTCAAACTGGAAAAACCTTGAAGGCAGATGAAAAGATCGCGGAAATCATCGCGACTTCTTAAAACGCTGTCTTTTAAATAGCCGATGTGATTATTTAAACACTCGGGAGATGCGATAGGCAGCCCCCGAGTATCGAGATTTAGTCAATCAGTTCAATGGCAATAGCGGTGGCTTCTCCGCCACCAATACACAGCGCCGCAACACCTTTACGCTTGTTCAGACGTTTGAGTGCATGAATTAGCGTTACAATAATACGTGAGCCGGAAGATCCAAGTGGATGCCCCAAGGCGCAGGCACCACCATGAATATTGACTTTTTCAGGATCAAGCGCAAAGGCATCAATGGCTGCCATGGTGACCATCGCAAAAGCTTCATTGATCTCCCAAAGGTCGACTTCCTCAGCCGACCAACCGACTTTTTTCAGTAACTTTTCAATTGCACCCACTGGTGCGATCGTAAACTCTTCAGGGCGCTGTGAATTCGAGACGTAACCCTTAATTTCGGCCAATTGAGGCAACTGACGCGTTTTGGCTTCTTGTTCGGACACAATCAGCAGTGCAGAGGCGCCATCACTAATTGAACTAGAATTGGCGGCAGTCACTGTTCCATCTTTGGCAAAAGCTGGTTTTAAGCTTGGTATTTTGTCAATTTTGGCATTGCCCGGATTTTCATCATGTACAACGGTGATGTCACCTTTACGTGTTTGAACAGTTACAGGCGTAATTTCAGCGTCAAAATATCCTTCGGCAATGGCTGTTTGTGCCCGCGTTAAAGACCGAATGGCAAAGGCATCCATGGCTTCACGAGTGTAGTTTTTCTGATCGGCCATTTCCTGCGCATAAGAACCCATCGCGCGGCCAGTGTAGGCATCTTCAAGACCATCTAAAAACATATGGTCAAGCACCTGACCATGGCCCATACGATAACCCGAACGCGCTTTAGGCAACAGATATGGCGCATTGGTCATCGATTCCATACCGCCCACTACCGCAATCGAAATACTGCCGGCTTGAATGGCGTCGGCTGCAAACATTGCAGCTTTCATACCTGAACCACAGACTTTATTAATGGTGGTCGCACCCACATGATCGGGCAGTCCGGCTTTACGCATCGCCTGTCGTGCAGGGCCTTGCTTTAATCCGGCAGGTAGCACGCAGCCCATAATTACTTCATTAATATCATCGACTGGTAGCTGAGTCTGTTCAACCACGCGTCGAATAACCACGGCACCTAAATCGGGGGCCTGCAAATCGGAGAGACTGCCTTGAAAACTTCCCATCGGGGTTCGAGTGGCTGCTGCAATAATGACTTTTGACATGTTCAATTCCTTCTTTTGGGGTTTGACAGAGCGCCATCAAACCCATCATGAAAATTTAAAATACGGGAGGGCTGTAGGTCAGGGTTTTGCCCAAGATCCAAAGTAAAAACATCACCAAAGGCAAATGTACCACCAGTTGAGTCACGGTAAATCCAATCACGTCTTTGGCTTTGAGTTTCAAGATTCCCAACATGGGCAGCATAAAAAATGGATTGATTAAGTTTGGTAAGGCCTCGGCTGCATTGTAGATTTGTACCGACCAACCTAAATGGTACTTTAAGTCGATCGCAGCCTGCATGACATACGGCGCTTCAATGATCCATTTGCCGCCACCAGAGGGTACAAAAAATCCCAAAATAGCCGAGTAGATTCCCATCACCACAGCAAAGGTATCATGCGAGGCAATCGAGACAAAAAACTCGGCAATATAATGCGACAATGAAAAATCTTGCGCATTCACTGCTTGGGTCATAATAAAGGCAATACTGCCGTAAAGCGGAAATTGAATCAGTACACCCGAAACCGCAGGTACAGCTTTACTCACGGCATTTAAAAAGTTGCGTGGTGTGCGATGCAGAGCAAGGCCGAGCATCAGAAAAATAAAGTTGTAGGTGTTCAGGCTAGAAATGGCAATAATCGGATTGTTTTTAGAAAACTCAAGAGCCATCCAGATTAGGCCGAGTACTACCACCAAAATGGTTAGGATTGGAGAGTTTTCGAGCCAGTCTCCCGGACGATTAGACTTCTCCTCGACTTTTTCATCTTCGTCAAAATCAAGCTGGAAATCTTGCATCGTTTTGACGTTTTGCCCTTTTGGCGCCGACCAGTAGGCAATCACGATCGAAACAATCACCAGTACCAGTGTCATGACTAAAGATTGCCACAAAAAAATGGTTTCGGTAAATGGAATAACGCCGGTGAGATTATAAATCGATTCTGGCAGACTGGCCTTGTTGGCTTGAAGCTGTGCGGCAGATGAGCTAATTCCCAATGCCCATGTGGCGCCCATCCCAATGATTGCAGCAGCCGCAGCAGCGCGATAATCCATATTGAGTTCTTTACGCTTGGCCAGTGCAATCACCAGTAAGGCCGTCAAAATGGTACTGATCGCCCAGTTGACCAACGACACCAGTAAGCTCACTGTCGCGACCAGCACAATTGCACTACGGCCCGAATGTGGAATTCGGGCCATTTTATGAATCAGTTTTTTAACCGGTGCCGACACCGACACCACATAACCGACAATAATCAGCATGGTCATTTGCAGTGTAAAGGGAATCAGGCTCCAAAAACCGTTTCCAAAAGCACCAGCCACATCTTTAACTGGTGCACCAATAAAAATGGCAGCCACTGAGACAATAATCACGCCCAATAAGGCAAAAATGTAGGAATCGGGGAACCATTTTTCAGACCAGTTACTGACTTTTAGCGCAAAACGCTCCAATAAAGCGGGTTGTTTATCCATAATCAACATCCATTTTGTCGTTTTAGATAGATACACCGAATCGGCATAAGGCTGCCGATTCGGTTTTTTATTTTAAAATTCCGTCATGGAACCGGTTTTTTATCATCAGCAACATTGCTTAAGCGGGTGCTGTATTGCGTAGTGTTACACCTGTCGCGGCCTGAATGTCTTCGAAACGAACACCGTCGGCCAGTTCAATCAATTCAATCCCACCGTCGACTACATCCATTACACCCATATCGGTGATAATACGATGCACGACGCGCTGACCTGTGAGTGGCAAGTTGCAGGTTGGCACAATTTTAGGTGAACCATCTTTTGCGCAGTGCTCCATCAGCACCACAACACGCTGTACACCGACCACCAAATCCATGGCACCACCCATACCTTTGACTTTTTTGCCGGGAATCATCCAGTTCGCTAAATCGCCTTGCTCAGAAACTTCCATCGCGCCCAGAATAGCGATATTTACATGACCACCTCGAATCATGCCGAAGGATTCACTGCTCGAAAAAAACGCTGCGCCGGATCGGGCAGTCACGGTTTGTTTACCTGCATTGATTAAATCGGCATCGACGGTGTCTTCTGTTGGAAATTCACCAATACCGAGTAATCCATTTTCCGATTGCAACCAGACTTCAACATCTTCTGGAATATAATTGGCCACTAAAGTGGGTAAACCAATGCCTAAATTTACATAAAATCCGTCTTGTAACTCTTTTGCGGCACGTTGTGCCATTTGCTCGCGGGTCCATGCCATGATTATGCTTCCTGTGCTTTTAGGGTTTTTTGTTCAATCCGCTTTTCCGGGGTCGCATTGAGCACCACGCGATTGACAAAAATACCGGCCAAATGAATGTCATCTGGATCTAATGTACCGGTCTCGACAATTTCCTCGACTTCAGCGACGGTGATTTTGCCAGCCATTGCACATTCGGGATTGAAGTTTCGAGCCGTTTTACGAAAGATTAGGTTGCCGGCTTTATCGGCCTTGTAGGCTTTCACCAGTGCGATATCGGCAGTGAGAGATGGCTCTAAAATATAGGTTTTGCCGTCAAATTCACGTTGCTCTTTACCTTCTGCAATGAGCGTACCGACACCGGTTTGGGTATAAAATGCAGGAATGCCTGAGCCACCGGCACGCAATTTTTCGGCCAGCGTGCCCTGAGGGGTGAGTTCGACCTCAAGTTCACCATTGAGATACTGACGTTCGAACTCTTTATTTTCACCCACATACGAAGAAATCATTTTTTTGATTTGACGGGTTTGCAGTAATAACCCCAAGCCAAAATCGTCGACACCTGCATTGTTGGAAACACAGGTGAGGTGCTTCACTTGCGTATCTTTGAGCGCATTGATTAATGCTTCTGGTATGCCACATAAACCAAAACCACCAACCGCAATGGTTTGATGATCTTTGACGATGTCCTGAAGTGCATCGGCTGCACTTGAATAAACTTTATTCATTGTCTTTACTCATAATCCCTTGTTTTTAGTTTTAGCATTTGCAACTTGCTTAAAGAAGTTGAAAATTTTAAAGGTTTAATGAGGAAAACTTATTAATGATGCTGATTTAACAATCAAAGACAACACGATAACGACAATCGCAAATCAAAGGACAAAGCTGAATCCATCATGAAAAGCCCATCATCAGGCGCTTTTTAAAATCGAGGCATAAGAAAAACGTGTGAGCGCTTCAATAAACTGTAACGAGACATTGGAGAGTTCACCATCATTTTTATAGACAATCCCGACCGCCTGATGCACATCGCTGTTTTCGATTTCAAGCAAGACATTGTGTTCTTTATCGATAAAATTTTGAAAATGACGCGGAATGGCACTGACTCCTATATCGAGTGCGACCAAACTTGAGAGGGTACTGATTTGATGGCACTCAACTTTCAAATCTAAAATTAAGCCGTGTTGTTGTGCATTTTGTTCGAGCAGATGCCGCACAATCGATGGATGTTGTAGCGTCACAAACGGGCAGGCATATAATTCAGGCCACTGCACGCTATTTTGCTGAGCCAATGGATGATGCTTAGGCACAAGTGCCAAAAAGTCTTCATCAAAGAGTGGTTTAAATTCAAGCTGTTCGTTCATCACAGGCTCAAAACAAATACCCAGTTCGAATATACCATCCAGAACATTTTCAATAATTCGTTCGTTGGGAATATCGTGAATGGAAAAACTGAGATTCGGATGTTCACTGGAAAAAATCTTGATCACCTCAGGCAAAATAGCATGGGTCACAAAGGGCATAGAGGCGATGCTGAGTGTGCCACGGTGTAATTTAAAACGCTGTTTGACGTCTTTTTCCATGTCTTCCCAGTTGGCCAGCAATTTACGTGCAAATGGAATCAAGGAGAGGCCTTCTTGGGTCAGCTCGACACGTCGGGTATTGCGCTTAAACAGCTTTCCGCCCAGTTCTTCTTCGAGAGATTTAATGCTTAAGCTCAATGCAGACTGACTCAAATGTAGCTCAGTTGAGGCACTGGCGTAATTCAACGTTCTTGCGAGTACCAAAAATGCTTTCAGTTGCTTGAGGGTCATGCGAGGTCATCCTGATCGATTTTTTGATTTTTGTTATGTAATTATATGGAATTTATCAAGTTTTATGCGGTTATTTTTGTAAAACCAGCGTGTCGTGCTGATCCGTTTTAAGGGATCTAAAACGTTAAGATTTTTTGAATTAGATTTATATTAAAATAATGCGACATTTATTTATTAAAATGATTAATGAGTTTTTTAAAATAAACAATTTGTTTTGTAAATAAATGGGAATATTGTTTTTATAATATTAAAACCATGATTTTTAATGATATAAATTTATTTAGTAATAAATTAAAATTAATCTTCTTGTATTTTTTCTTTTTGTTGATATTTTAAAAAATTAAAGCGGTTTTATATTTTAATTATTGCTTTTTATTTTAAGCAATTGTGTCGAGACAAGGATGAGGTCGGCCAAAACCCACGTTTAGGCAAGATATGGGGGCTGTACCTGAGATGTATTCTTGGTAATGGAGTAAAAGAATATGTGGGAATTATTTGTCATTTTGCTGTCGTTAGGACTGTTGATGTATACAGCCTATCGCGGCTTCTCAGTCATTTTAATGGCACCGCTATGTGCCTTATTAGCGGTGATGCTGATCAATCCAGCCAATGTTTTACCATTTTATTCGGGCGTATTTATGCCCAAAATGGTTAATTTTATTAAAGATTACTTTTTAGTATTTTTGCTTGGTGCAATTTTCGGAAAAGTGGTCGAAATGTCTGGTATTGCAGAGTCGATTGCCAAAACCATTGTAAACTTGATTGGGGCTAAAAAAGCCATTTTGACGGTGGTATTACTCGGTGCAATTCTGACCTACAGCGGTGTGAGCTTGTTTGTGGCAGTATTTGCGATTTATCCGTTTGCCAATCAGTTATTTCAGCAGGCCAATATTCCAAAGCGTCTGATTCCGGGGACCATTGCACTCGGTGCATTTACGTTTACCATGGATGCATTGCCTGGAACGCCCCAAATTCAAAACGTAATTCCAACCACATTTTTTGGAACCAATATTTATGCCGCGCCATTCTTGGGCATTATCGGGGCAATTTTTGTATTGTGCATGGGTTTGGCTTATCTGGAGTGGCGTCGCCGTGTGGCTGCAAAAGCAGGTGAAGGCTATGCCGGTTTTGATCAAGCAGATCTAGTGGCGGCGAGCACCGTGGTCGATGCTAAAAATAATGGCTCGGCTGGGCGTCAATTATTGGCATTTGTCCCCCTGATTTTGGTTGCAGTCATGAACAAGTATTTGTCGGGTGCCATCAAAACATGGTATCCCAACGGATTCGATTTCAATGCGATTGGCCTTGCAAATTACACGGTCGATGTTGCAAAAACTGGTGCCATCTGGGCTGTTGGTCTGGCACTCATCGTCGGGATTATCGCGGCTGTTCTGTTTGATTATCAACGCGTAGTGAGTCAGTTTAAAGAGGGGGTTAATGCCAGTATCGGCGGGTCTTTACTTGCGGTCATGAATACCGCATCGGAGTACGGATTCGGTGCCATTATTGCAGCCTTGCCGGGTTTTGCATTAATTAGCCATGCCTTGAGTAATACCTTTACCAATCCATTAGTCAATGGCGCGATTACCACCACCACGCTGGCCGGGATTACCGGATCAGCATCGGGTGGTATGAGTATTGCGCTCAGTGCAATGGCCGAACAATACAACGCTGCGATCTTGGCTGCGGGCATACCGCCTGAAGTGATGCACCGCGTGGTAGCCATGGCATCGGGTGGTATGGATACGTTACCGCATAATGGCGCTGTCATTACCTTGTTGGCCGTGACGGGATTAACACATAAGCAATCGTATAAAGATATTTTTGCAGTCACGATAATCAAAACCATGGCCGTATTTGTGGTGATTGCCGCATTTACATGGTTCGGTATTGTCTAACTCATATTAAAGGTGTACACGCGTAATCGTTATGCGTTGTACACCACTTACCGCATGAAAAATAGGAGAGCGCAAGTGACTCAACAACTCGAAGCAAAAGTTGCGTTTATTACAGGTTCTGCCAGTGGTATAGGGCTGGAAATTGCCAAAAAATTTGCCCAAGAAGGCGCAAAAGTCGTTATATCAGATGTCAATGTACAAAAGTGTGATGAGGCTGTGCAACAGCTTAAAAATGAAGGATTTGAAGCACTGGCTGCACCTTGTGACGTTACCGACGAAGCCGCATTCCAAGCTGCGCTGCAACAGACCAAAAGCGAGTTTGGAACCATTGATATTTTGATTAACAATGCTGGCTTTCAGCATGTTGCGGCCATTGAAGACTTCCCAACCGATGTGTTTCAAAAGCTGGTTGGGGTCATGCTGACGGGTGCTTTTATCGGAATCAAGCATGTTTTCCCGATCATGAAAGCGCAGCAATCGGGGCGCATTATCAATATGGCGTCTATTAATGGTGTGATTGGTTTTGCAGGTAAAGCGGGCTATAACAGTGCCAAACACGGAGTGATCGGACTGACAAAAGTCGCTGCGCTGGAAGCTGCCAAAGAGGGTATTACGGTAAATGCTTTATGCCCGGGCTATGTCGACACGCCACTGGTGCGAGGGCAAATTGCCGATCTGGCCAAAAACCGAAATGTAAGTGAATCCACTGCACTTGAAGATGTGATTTTGGCAATGGTGCCGCAAAAGCGCTTACTGTCTGTTGAAGAAATTGCCAATTACGCGATTTTCCTGTGTAGCGATAAAGCCGCAGGCGTGACGGGTCAGGCGGTGCTCATTGATGGTGGTTACACTGCACAATAATCACTTGCAATAAAAAAAGACGGTACTTGTACCGTCTTTTTTTATTGCGTTGATTTTAATTGTGAATTGCCACCATGCCAGACGCGATCGAGAGCATTAAGCCAGTTATCTAAACATAATTTATGTTGCAGTTCCTTTGAGTAACTACGCGTCTCGAAGGCCTGTTGTAAGGCAGTCAAGCCCCTAACATCTTGAAGCTGATCCGAAATAAATCCGCCATCGAAATCTGAACCTAAAGCCACATGGTCTTCGCCCAGATGCTGCATCAAATACTCGATATGATCCAGAATGATATCTAACGATGTTGCCTTGTTACGCTGTCCGTCAGATCGTAAAAAAGCCGTATCAAAATTTACACCCACACAGCCGCGGCTTGTTTTGATTGCATTAAGCTGATGGTCGGTCAGATTACGTGCTTGCGCACAAAGCTGATGTGCATTGGAATGCGTGGCAATCAGGGGTAACTGACTCAGCTTGGCGGTATCCCAAAAGGCTTGTTCGTTCATGTGCGATACGTCAATCAGGATTCGGCGTTCTGAGCAGTACTGAATCAGTGCTTGGCCGAGTTCGGTCAAGCCTGCGCCTGTATCGGGCGAATGTGGAAAGTTGGCCTGCAAACCATGCCCAAACTGATTGGGCGTGTTCCAGAGTGGCCCAAGGCTTCTTAAGCCACGCGCATAGAAGTAATTCAGCCGTTCGAAGTTGGCATCTAAAACATCAGCGCCTTCCATATGAATCACGACTGCCAATTGATTCTGCTCTAAGGCATTACGAATAGCAGGCACATCACCACAAATCTGAATTTGCCCTGAAGAGCGCGAGGCAAGCTGTTCAATGTAGCTCAGCTGTGTCTCTATAATGTCACTGATCTCTGTTGCATCAAAAGCCGTTTGCTGCGTATGTTTGAGCTTATCAGGATGATGCTTTTGTACGTAATCGAAAGGTGGTACAAACAGTGCAAACAGCCCACCTGCAAAAGGGCTGGCCTGACAGCGTTTAAGATCGAGATGTCCGGGTAATCCAGTCTCTAAAAATGCAGCAACAGGATCTGGCGCATTACTGAGCCACATACGGGCCAGTACATCGTTATGCCCATCAAATACCTTCATCATGGTGTATCCGATAGATTAACTGTTTTAAAAAACAGTTTAGAGTTTCTGCTGTTGCGTAATACCAAATCTTGGGTGGTTGGTTGCTGCTCATCGGCATCTGCACGAGCGGCCTCGATCTGATGATGCTCAGGTGATTTACTACATACGGGATCGGTGGCATACATGTTTTGTGTCATCATGTAGGCCTGACAGCGGCATCCACCCAAATCCTTTTCTTTGTCTGGGCATGAACGACATGGTTCTTGCATCCAGTCAGTGCCCCGAAAGGCATTAAAGGCGAAGGCTTCGTTCCAAATCGTTTTGAGGGACTGATCGGCAACATTGGGAAAGTCTAAAGGCAGATCTTTGGCGCTCTGACAGGGCAGTACCGTTCCGTCAGGGCTGACGGTAATAAAAATTTGTCCCCAGCCGCCAATACACTTTTTAGGACGCGTTTGATGAAAGTCGGGAGCAACCAGCATCAACTTGGTTTTTAAGCCCTGTTGATCGATCTGCGCTCGGTAGGCCTTTACTCTGGATTGTACATAAGCAATTTGTGTAGAAGTCGGCAAAAGAGCGGCCTGATTCAGTTTGGCCCAACCATAAAACTGGCAAGTGGCCAGTTCAACATAATCGGCACCCAGTTCAAGGCTCAATTCAATCATCTGATCGATCTGCTCGATATTAAAGCGATGAATCACGAAGTTGAGCACCATCGGATAACGATGCTTTTTCACCGCACGGGCAATTTGCTGCTTTTGTTCGAAGGCTTTACGTGACCCAGACAGCAGTTCACTCAGCACTGGATCACTGGCCTGAAAACTGATCTGGATATGATCCAGACCTGCCTCGCTAAATGCTGCAATTTTGTCTTCAGTCAACCCGATTCCTGACGTAATCAGGTTGGTATAAAAGCCCAACCGATGGGCATGCTGAATCAGCTCGGGTAAATCTGGCCGCAGTAAAGGCTCTCCACCAGAAAATCCAAGTTGTACACTGCCCAAGGCGCGTGCCTGATCAAAAACCTGTTTCCATTGTGCTGTGCTCAGTTCATTTTTTACTGCGGCGTAGTCCAATGGATTAGAACAATAGGCACATTGTAATGGACAACGATACGTCAGCTCGGCCAGCAACCACAATGGCGGCTTGATCTGCGGCACTACCGGAATATTCATGACAGATCAATCCACTGCCGCGATTCAGCCTGCTGTAAAAAGTCGATCACATCCTGATCGAGACCATCGGCATCTGGAAACTGTGCCTGCAAAAGCTGAATAATCTCCGTAACGCGACGTGAACCATCAATCTGCTTTAAAATCAGGGTGGCTGTATCATTTAAACGCACCAGACCTTCGGGATACAAGATCACATAACTTTGCTGTGCTTCTTCCCACTGAAAACGATAGCCTCGATTAAACACAGGGGTATGGTTGCTGATATCCTTCATGTTAATGATCCTTTTTGGTGCCATGCGATATCTTGAGTGACCGTATGATACGGCGCACGATGCAGTACATAGGCCATGGTCATGCCATCGAGCAGTGTCCATAAGATATCGAGCTTAAACTGTAAAATATTGAGCATACGCTGCTGACGCTCAATCGTCGTGCAATACTCAAGTGCCAGTGCCAGACCATGTTCAACATCACGATTGGCCTGACCCAAACGGCTTCTGAAATAAGCATAGCCTTCAGCATCAATCCAAGGATAATGATTTGGCCATGTATCTAGCCGTGACTGGTGAATCGCCGGTGCAAACATCTCGGTGAGCGAGCTACAGGCCGCTTCTTGCCAGCACGCACGGCGGGCAAAATTGACATAGGCATCCACTGCAAAGCGTACACTTGGCAACACCATTTTTTCAGACAAAATTGTGTCGCGGTCAAGGCCGACTGCTTCACCTAACCTTAACCATGCTTCAATACCGCCATGATCACCGTGCTGTCCATCATGATCCAAAATGCGCTGCACCCACTTTCGACGCGTTGCAGGGTCGGGGCAGTTGGCCATAATGGCGGCATCTTTTAGCGGGATATTGACCTGATAATAAAAACGGTTGGCCACCCAGCCCTGAATTTGTTCTTTAGTGGCTTCACCTTGATTCATCATGATGTGATACGGATGATGAATATGATAGTAGCAGCCCTTATCACGCAGTGCCTGCTCAAACTCGGTTGGGCTTAAAAGTGATGCAGCCATATTAAACCTCAATCAGCATGCCGTCATAACTCACTTCGATCTCAAGCTGTTTGAGCGTTGCGTGTTCGACAGACTGTTCATTTAAAATTGGATTGGTGTTGTTGATGTGGATCAGCACTTTGCGCTGTTGCGGAAATTGCGCCAGCAAATGAATCAAGCCGCGCTCTTCTTGCAAGGCCAGATGACCCATATCCTGACCGGTATTGTGACCAACACCGAGTAAGGCCAGCTCTTGATCTTTCCATAGCGTACCATCAACCAGCAAACAGTTTGAGCGCTGCATGTAGCTTAAAATTTGCTCATCCATTTGCCCAAGACCGGGCGCATAAAACAGCGAATGTCCAGTGCGGGTATCTTCGATCCAAAGCGCAATATTATGACCTGGTAGCGGTCGGTGACGATATGGCGAGTAGGGCGGTGCATTGCTTAAAATAGGCACTGGGGTAAAGCGAATAGACGGGCATACAGCCACCTGAAATGGAGTCTGGATATCAATTGGATGATGTACCAATCCGCCATTCCAATGCTTGAGCATATTAAAAATTGGAAATCCGGTGCTGAGATCTTCGTGTACTTCAGGCGTAGCCCAGACCTGATGCGGACAGCCCTCTCTTAAATTGAGCAAACCTGTGGTGTGATCAATTTGGCTGTCGGTCAAAATAATCGAACCGATCGAGGTACCGCGGCGAACCGATGCTGGCGCCTGCAATTCGGGATTGTGGGCAATTTGCTGTGCAATATCGGGTGATGCATTGCACAAGATCCAGTCTGTACCGTTATCGCTAATGGCAATAGAAGACTGGGTGCGCGCACGTGCCTGAAGCGTTCCCTGTTTAAGACCAAGACAGTTTTCACAGTTACAGTTCCATTGTGGAAAACCGCCACCCGCGGCAGAACCTAAGATTTTTATCAGCATGAATGTTTAAAAATTGATAAGTTAAAATGAAAAACATCCACAAGGTTGTGGATGTTTCGACGCGCAATCAAATTACTCGACAGCAGCATACATTGTGATTTCAAAACCTAGACGAATGTCTTCAAAAGCTGGTTTGGTCCACATAGCAAAATCTCCATTTTAGAAATCATCTCGAACGCAGAAGCATATATTATTTTTATTTAACAAAAGCTATTTTTTGACATAAAACACATAAATTTTGTGCGCTCATCGTATCAACTGCTGCAGTTTTACTTAATAACTTACATTCGCCATACAAACAAAATCCTATTTAAAGTAATTGAAATAGTAAATGGGCGGTTTAATTTTTTAACCGCCCGAAACTTTTTTACACCACGAGATTTATTTATCTAGCGTTTTACACAGTGAACAAATAGTGCCGTGATGCTTGTGAGAGAACAGTACATCTGGGCGTTCATATGGCTGATCACACACGATGCACTCATAAATGGTTGCCACAGGCGTACCTTCGGCATCGAAACGAGGCTCTTGAATGCCGTCGTGCGCTTGCTTGATGTAGTATTTGCCTTTGGTCAAAATGCCCATCAATGGCGTCATTACAAACGCAACCACCAGCGCGATGATGGGTGAGTAAGCAGCCAAAAAGCTGCCAAATAATCCAAAGAATGCAGCAATTGATAGTCCTGC
The DNA here is from genome assembly GCF_001054715.1 of Acinetobacter sp. 243_ASPC. Classification (NCBI taxonomy): domain Bacteria; kingdom Pseudomonadati; phylum Pseudomonadota; class Gammaproteobacteria; order Moraxellales; family Moraxellaceae; genus Acinetobacter; species Acinetobacter sp. 243_ASPC. The sequence goes on from NZ_JVOR01000081.1 coordinate 174,647, forward strand.
TGCGGCCAAAAATGCCACCAAACCCACAGGATTAATATTGTGCAGCATATCGCGGCGATATTCTGGCTCTTTTGGAGAAAGCTTTAAGAGATATTTATTGATAGAAATATCGGTTGCAACCACCACCACCCAAGCGATGGCAAAGTTAGAATAAAAGCCCAGAATTTTGCCCAGCACTGCAAACATGTTGCCTTCCATTAGTGCCAGAGCAATGACCAGATTAACCATCACAAACATGATACGACCCGGATAATGTTTGGTCACGCGCGTATAGGCACTGGTCCATGCCAATGAGCCTGAGTAAGCATTGGTCACATTAATCTTGATTTGTGAGATCACCACTAAAATCACGGCCAGAGAGAGTGCCAACCAGCCCGGCAGCATGTCATGAAATGCGGCATTAAACTGTTGTACAGGTTCTGTCGAGTTAATGCCGGGTACTTTGGTCAGTAAGTAAAAACCTAAAAATGCCCCGATAATTTGTTTAATCGCACCCAAGATCACCCAGCCCGGACCCGCCGAAATCACGGCTGCCCACCATTGTTTGCTGTTTTGTTTGGTTTTGGCAGGCATAAAGCGTAAGTAATCAATCTGCTCACCGATTTGCATAATCAACGACAAACATACACCGGCACCCAGCATAATCGCGGCCATGTCCATCGGTGCGAAGCCTTCTGCACCGGTGTAATTGGCAAATTGACCCACCAGATTAGGCTCTTTGTGAATCAGATATGCCACAGGGCCAATCATCAGAATCAGCCAGATCGGTGTCGTCCAGACCTGTAAGGTACTTAGGGCTTTCATGCCATAAATCACCAGTGGAATCACCATCACCGTAGAGATGAGATAACCCAGCCATAACGGAATACCTAAGCCAAGCAACAGCCCTTGTGCCATGATCGAGCCTTCAAGGGCAAAGAAAATAAAGGTAAAGCTGGCAAAAATGATACTGGTCAGCACTGAACCAATATAGCCAAAACCGGCACCGCGGGTGATCAGATCCAGATCAATGTTATAGCGTGCAGCGTAATAGGCCAGTGGAATACCGGTTAAAAAGATAATCAGCGCTGCAAATAAAATTGAAAAAACGGCGTTGGTGGTGCCATAGGCCATACCAATACTGGCACCAATTGAAAAGTCGGCCAGATAGGCAATGCCGCCCAATGCTGTAATGGCCACCACCTTAGGGCTCCAGCGGCGAAAACTGTGCGGTGCATAGCGCAGTGTGTAATCTTCGAGGGTTTCATTCACGGCTTTACGTGAATCGGCGTCGTCGACGGTACCAATAGTTGAATGCTCGGATGCGCGCATAAGCTGGATCTCCCCACAGAACGAATAACGGCAATATTGGATTGCTTGATGTAAAGGAGTCTGTCGGGTTAGGGCAAAATTGGAAATACGTTATTTTGCGTATACGTGCGCATGCAATAAGCATAGCAATCTGCGTCAAGATTTGGCAAAGTGACCATATAGCCTAAGTTTGCCCAGCCATTGCTCGCCATGTCAAATTCTTCAAAAACTCCGCACGCACCACAACGTGTGATTAAAACACGTCGTGACTATAATCTTTGGGTGGCCGACCAGAGTATCGAAGATTTTGCGCTGCGCTATGCACCAGCGTCGGTACGCAAATGGTCGCCGTGGACAGTCACCAATACTGCCATCTCGACGGTCAGTTTTCTGGCCATGGAAGCCATTGGTGCCACCATGCTGTGGCAATACGGTTTTAGCAATGCCATTTGGGCGGCGATTGTGGTGTGTCTGATCATTTTTATGACCAGTTGGCCGATCAGTTACTATGCAGCGAAATATAATGTCGATGTCGATTTACTCACGCGAGGCGCAGGCTTTGGTTATATCGGCTCGACCATCACTTCACTGATTTACGCCAGCTTTACCTTTATTTTACTGGCATTTGAAGCAGCCATTATGGCGATGGCGCTTGAGCTGGCACTGAATATTCCGTTGAGTATTGGCTATTTAATTTCTGCACTGGTCATTTTACCTTTGGTGGTGAAAGGCATAGGGTTTATCAATAAAGTACAAGCCTATACTCAGCCGTTATGGCTGATCTTGTTGGTGCTACCGTGGATCGTGGTGCTTTGGAAACAGCCACATTTGCTCAGTGACAGCATTCATTTTGCCGGTGCAGTATCGGCCTCAAGCGATTTTAACCTGTATTATTTTGGCGCTGCCTGCACGCTGATTTTCGTATTTGTGATTCAGATTGGCGAACAAGCCGACTACTTGCGCTTTTTGCCACAACAGCAACAAGCAAAGCGTTCGTGGCATCTTGCAGTATTTTTGGGTGGCCCATCATGGATTTTGGCGGGTTTTCTTAAAGTTTGCATGGGGATGTTGCTCATGCTGTTGGCTTATCAATTACTGGTTCCGATTGCTGAATTAGATAACCCGACCTACCTCTACTGGATGGCTTATCAGCAGTTTATTCCATCGCCGCAAATCGCCTTGTTACTCACGCTGTTACTGGTTTGTCTGGCGCAAATCAAGATCAATGTCACCAATGCCTATGCGGGATCGCTGGCGTGGTCAAACTTTTTTGCGCGTTTAACACATAGTCATCCCGGCCGAATTGTGTGGTTGATTTTTAATGTGCTGATTGCAGTGGTACTCATGGAGATGGGAATTATCCATGCGGTCGAGCGAATTTTAGGGCTATATAGCAATCTGGCGCTGGCATGGATTGGCGCCGTGGTGGCAGATCTTATGATTTGCAAACCGCTTGGACTAAGTCCCAAAGGGATTGAGTTTCGACGTGCTTACTTGTACGACATCAATCCCGTAGGCGTAGGTGCGTTGGTGATTGCATCATGTGTCTCAATGCTATGTTATTTGGGAGTGTTTGGCCTTACGGCAAAAGGCTTGGCCAGTTTTATTGCACTCGGTACGTCTATGCTCTGTGTGCCGCTCATTGCATTACTTACCCGTGGCAAATACTACCTTGCTCGCCCACCTGAACAGATTGCCTCAACTCCTGTAGCCACTTGCGTGGTGTGTGAGCGTGATTATGAAGTAGCCGATATGGCAGTGTGTCCAGCTTATCAGCACTCAATTTGCTCACTCTGCTGCTCACTCGAAGCACGCTGTCATGATTTATGTAAGCCGCATGCCCGCTGGACAGTACAGCTTAAAACATGGATCGAGCGATATTTGCCTAAAGCATGGTCACAGCGGTTAAATACTCGCCTGAGCCAATATTTACTGTTAATGCTCTCGCTCGGGCTTATTTTAGCGGTGTGTTTAAGCTTGGTGTATTTACAAGAAAAAACCTATTTGGAAGCAGTCAACGAGCAAGCTATCCAGCAATTATTTACTTTATTTTTAAAAATCTACACCATTTTATTTCTACTGATCAGTGTTGCGGCGTGGTGGTTGGTGCTTAATGATCAAAGCCGCCGTAAAGCTGAGCAGGAGACGCATCAGCAAACCCGTTTGCTCATAGAAGAAATCGCAGCGCATGAGCAAACCTCACAGCATCTTTACGATGCCCGTATTCAGGCCGAGCGTGCCAATGAAGCCAAAAGTCGTTATGTGGTGGGCATTAGCCACGAACTCAGAACGCCACTCAACAGTATTTTAGGTTACAGCCAGTTATTACAAAAACAGGAGCAGCTTTCGCCACAAGGCCAGACGGCACTGGGTGTGATTAGTCGGAGTGGTCAGCATCTGACCTCACTCATCGATGGTTTACTGGATTTATCGCGCATCGAAACCGGTAAGATCAGTCTGAATATGGTCGATGTACATTTTCCTCATTTTATCGAACAAATGATTCAGATGTTTCAGCCGCAAATCGAGCAGAAACGGCTACATTTTATTTGTGAGGTGAGTGAGCATTTACCGGAATATGTCCGAACTGACAAAAAAAGACTGGAACAAATTTTAATCAATTTGCTGGGGAATGCGCTTAAATTTACCACCAAAGGCGAAATCCATTTGAAACTGGAATATCGTTTTCAAACGGCCTATTTTGAAATTCGAGACACCGGATGCGGTATTGCAACGCAAGATATTGAGCGGATTTTTAACCCATTCGAGCGTGGCAGTAATGTGGTGCAGGGCGGGTTTACCGGAACCGGGCTTGGACTACCGATTGTGAAATTACTGGTCGATTTGCTCGGTGGCCAGCTCTCGGTAACAAGTGAGCTGAATCAGGGCTCATGTTTCAAGGTTAAATTGTACTTGCCTTCTAAGGCACTGGTACATCCTATTTCAAATGTACAATCGAATCAGATCACGGGCTATATCGGTGAACAAAAACGGATTTTAGTGGTCGATAATGAAGCCGTCGATCGAGGTTTGGTGGCGAATTTTTTACGCCCACTTGGTTTTATTATTCAGGAAGCAGAATCTGGTATCGATTGTTTAAGACAGGTACCAGTGTTTCAGCCCGATCTTATTTTAATGGATTTAAATATGCCCATGATGGGTGGCTGGGAAACGGCACATTTACTACGTCAAAATAATATTACCAACGTCCCGATCTTGATTATATCGGCCAATGTGAATGAGCGTGAGGGTAATCCGCAAGATGCCGTATTAAGTGAAGACTTTATGCTAAAACCGATCGATCTGAATTTACTTTTAAATAAAATTGGCGATAAATTGGGGCTTACATGGATTGATCAGTCTACAGCTTCAACCACACAAGCTTCCCTAGCAGCGCAAAGATCAGAACCGATTTCTGCTCAGCCATCTAAGACCACAGCGATGGTTAATGAGCCTCAACCTACTCATACACAGTCAATGACATTTGATCAGGCTTTGAATCATCTAGAGCAACTGATTGGGCAGGGCTATATACGCGGCATTCAGCGCGCCGTGCAACAGTATCAACATGATTTTCCAGAATATAACGAACTATGGGGACAACTGAATCAATCTGTGCAAAAATTTGACTTAAAACACGCCCGCCAATTACTTCAGGACGCACGATGAGTCAGGACATTGCTTCGATTTCTCCATTTCGCCCGCACGATCAGGCGGTGATTTTAATTGTGGATGATGTGCCTGAAAATCTGGGATTATTGCATGAAAGTTTAGATCAGGCGGGTTATCAGGTATTGGTCACCACAGATGGTTTAAGTGCCATTGAAATTGCGCACCGCTGTCAGCCAGATATGATTTTGCTCGATGGCAATATGCCACATATGGATGGTTTTGAAAGTTGCTTACAGCTCAAAGCCAGCCCAATTACGCAGTTTATTCCCGTCATTTTTATGACCGGATTGTCTGAAACTGAACATATTGTCCGTGGCTTTCAAGTGGGTGGCGTCGACTATGTCACCAAACCACTCAATATTGAAGAAGTTCTGGCGCGGGTAAAAACACATCTGGCGCATGCGCAGCTTTTACGTCAGCAAAAGCAGGTAATTGATGCCACTGAAGTCGCGATTTTGGCACTCGATCAGCTCGGGAAAATTGCATGGGCCACAGAAAAAGCCAATATTTTGCTGAACCAATATTTGCAAGATCGTGAACGCTTTGAAACTGGTTTAACGCAGTGGTTTGCCGAAATTAAACGCGATAAAGACAATAAAAAGAAAATGAGTTGCACCTATTCTAGTGCATCGCATCAACTGCAACTTATTTTACTTACGCCATGGCACGATCAACCTGTGGGTCACGCCACTTATCTGGTACAAATTAAAATGTCTGCTCCGGCTTTGGGCGTTGAGGAGATTTTAAAATATTGCCCGCAACTGACCCAGCGAGAGGCGGAAGTTTCGCATTGGCTGGCACTGGGTAAAACCAATAAAGATATTGCAGAGATATTAGAGCTCAGCCCAAGAACTGTAAATAAGCATCTTGAACATATTTTTGAAAAACTCTGTGTGGAAAACCGTACAGCAGCGGTGGCTTATATGAATAGTTTGGTGCAAGAAAATACGATGTGAGGAGGAGTATTTTTAGCCTTTCTAAATCATCTATGCGATGACGAACAACAAGAATTGCCATTTCCTGTGATTCGCTTATTTCTAAATCATCTACGCGATGACAAACATCAGATCGCTCTCGATGCTGGATGCTGGCTTTTTCTAAATCATCTATGCGATGACGAACAAAAAAGCCTACATTGAACAACGTAGGCTTTATTTCTAAATCATCTATGCGATGACAAACAATCGATAAACCTTGAAGCAATTCCATCTGGATTTCTAAATCATCTATGCGATGACGAACTTCGGCGCGTGGTGTGAAACTGTGCGCATGAATTTCTAAATCATCTATGCGATGACGAACAGAAGACTAGGAGCAGATGACAGTTATGTCATTTTCTAAATCATCTATGCGATGACGAACATGATGCGCGTATTAAGTACACAGTGCCTGAATTTCTAAATCATCTATGCGATGACGAACGACACATGCAAAATTAAAACTGTGTACGGCATTTTCTAAATCATCTATGCGATGACGAACTAAATCATGAGCAATTTGCAACCGTTTTTAGATTTCTAAATCATCTATGCGATGACGAACCAAAGTCCAAGCTGCTCAAAACGAACGAAGGTTTTCTAAATCATCTATGCGATGACGAACAGGTCGTCAATCACCTCAATTTTGGACATTAATTTCTAAATCATCTATGCGATGACGAACCTCTAACACCACAAGAAGCAGTGAATGCCCTTTTTCTAAATCATCTATGCGATGACGAACATACCCTTTGCCACTTGGGTAGATAATGTTGATTTCTAAATCATCTATGCGATGACGAACTCATTTCATCTTCTGACTTCTTGTTTTTATAAGTTTCTAAATCATCTATGCGATGACGAACAAAGAATTATCAGACTTAGTTAAGGATATTCATTTCTAAATCATCTATGCGATGACGAACAGGCAACTTATAAATTAATTGATAATAAGATATTTCTAAATCATCTATGCGATGACGAATATGGCTGGCGATTGCGTCAGCTCAAAATTGACTTTCTAAATCATCTATGCGATGACGAACATCAAATTTCTATTAATGCCCCTATTTTTGCATTTCTAAATCATCTATGCGATGACGAACAACATCCGTTTTTTCACCATCGAGTTTATGTATTTCTAAATCATCTATGCGATGACGAACTTGAAAAAGGCATTTCGTTTATTGCTGGTTATTTTCTAAATCATCTATGCGATGACGAACATAAACTATTTTGGGCAATTGCATTTCTGTTATTTCTAAATCATCTATGCGATGACGAACGATCGCACATCTGCACTCGAGTCAGCTTCATGTTTCTAAATCATCTATGCGATGACGAACTTGTGCCGATTCAGGTGGTTGGACAGGAACTTTTTCTAAATCATCTATGCGATGACGAACCTAACATATCATTATCCGAATCAGGTTCCGACTTTCTAAATCATCTATGCGATGACTAACAGAAAGAGAAATAATAGGATTAATTTTTTCATTTTCTAAATCATCTATGCGATGACTAACGTGCTGTGGGAATTTCAACATCTGGTCAACAGTTTCTAAATCATCTATGCGATGACGAACAATCAAATACTACGACAAATAATCAGATTTCTTTTCTAAATCATCTATGCGATGACGAACAACTTCATATTTGGGATCATTTAGTCTTTTAATTTCTAAATCATCTATGCGATGACGAACACTCTTATAGGCTTGCTTCATGGTCCATTTCTTTTCTAAATCATCTATGCGATGACGAACATATTGTGACCAATCGTATAAATTAAGTTCTCTTTCTAAATCATCTATGCGATGACGAACGGCGTCAATACGAAAAAAGACTGAATACGATGTTTCTAAATCATCTATGCGATGACGAACCTGTACACAACGAGCTGAAAGTCCTCATGTTCTTTCTAAATCATCTATGCGATGACGAACGTAATCGGTGATGACTGGTGTGCATTCGGTATTTTCTAAATCATCTATGCGATGACGAACTAGAGTTAAGTCAAAACAAAACCCTTAATATCAATTATATAAGCTTTTAATGAGTAAAAATACTTCGTTATGAACCACTTGACTTAATTGTATGATTTTATTTGATTTTACTACAAATGTCTGTAATGAAGCTAAACATGTAATCTAGAAGATCTTGGTCTTGGCATATTTCTATAAGTTGCATTCGGAATTCTTTTTGATTTAATCCTTTTGATGCGCATATAAAAGCAGTTGGCATCACAAAAGCATCTTTCACTAAGTCGGCAAGATCAAATACTAAACCTCCGCGGCGTTTTTTACCATGCAAGATAGGTAATGCAAAACTAATTCCCATACCATTTAAAGCAACTGCCGCATAGCCATAGGCAATATAATTTCCGTGATCTAAGTAGTTATTCGCGATATCGGTAAGAGTATCGTGTGAGTTTTTGCCTTCATCTCGTTTAAAATCAATATTAAATCCTTTGGCCAATTCTTTATACAGTGCTTTGGCCCAACGTCCTTCGGCTGCCAGTAATTCTTGTTGATTTTCGGATCGATCAATATCTTGTTTAAACGTATTTAAAGCGTTGTCATCAATATAAATACCGTGCTGAATCAAATCTAAATTCTTCTTCCATGATTGTGAAACGAGCACAATACGTTCAAGTAATAAAATTTTAGCCATAAGCAAGCGTGCATTGTCATCTAACCATGCCTTCATCCAAATTTGCATATATTCAGTGGGTCGGTATTCGCTTTGAGGTGCTAAAAATGTTAAATCTAATGATGAAAATAAAGGGGAACCACCAGAGCCACAAAACCCAACCATCACATTAGATTCTGCTAAACGTCTGGCAGCCGCATCTGTTAATGAACTACCTTTGCCAAGGAGTAAAAAGGCAGTGTTTTTCTCTGGAATATTATAAAAATATTCCACAGGCTGAGAGTTATCCGTCAAGTAAACAATTCGATCATCTTTTAAAACGACACGAACTTTTTCCAGATAAAATACGCAAGCGCGCTTTGATAGCATTACTGGGCGGCTGCGTTCTTGACGGAGTTGACTCATACTATATTTCCTTAAAAAACGGGAAGAGCAAAAGGGCTTTCCTTACGGGCAAGACCGTAGCTATCTGGCAGCCCGTATCCCGCGTTTTCACTTTCCTGAACATCAATGATGACTGTAAAACCTTGACCTGTACTTTGGCTTATCACCTGAAAAAAGGGCATTCCTTTGGCGGTTTTTAAACGTCTATCTCTCAAAGGTTCATTCTGATGAGAAAGTTTTGTACGTTCAGCTTTCTGAGTCGGAATACGAAACTTTCGATAACTTTTCCAGCCCGAAATTTTGGCAGTGGGAACAGCAATTGCCACACCTAAAACAGTATAGTCACGAATTTTCCAGTGCCCTTTAATTGCTTCTATTAATTCATCTAATTCATCCTGTTTTTCTGCAAAAATCCGCAAAATATCAAAGTTAGGTTTAGCTGAACGGCCATGTTTTTTTTCAAAAAATTCCTGTTTCGCTATCAATTTATCGGACATCTCCAACGCAAGAGCATAATGCGCAGGCAGTTTTCGAAATGCGCCATGAATGACACTGTAAATTTGATTACGAATATGACCCAGTTTTAAATCCGTATCATCTGATGATTCAAGAATACGGATATCCAGATAGTAATTGGCATCCATGATTATTCACCCTCGGAGTACACGCCGCCACGAATTAAACACGCAATCAGGAACATACCTTTTTCACTGTTTACATCTAGTTCATCAATTTCTTTTAAAATATCAAATGCAGAAACTTTATCTTTGCCTACACGATAGAAAATCTGACCTTCTAGGTTGGCACCGTTAGGTTCTACAGCAATTGGCTTTTCATCATTTTCTCTGAACGATGGATACCAAGTATCAATTGTTCTTAGTGCATTTCCGATTTTTTGGTCACGTAAAGCAGCTTGTCCTAGATATTGGTTGTCATTTGCTTTGTGATCTGGTTTTTTCGGTGTTAATTGATATAAAGATCGAGAGAAACCTTTTGGTTTCTCTTCTAAATAATTTTGAGAAGGGAAAACCTCTACACCGCCCATACCGAAGTCAACAATCGCCTCAATATGTAAGCCAGCACTTGTTGATTCACCTGTAATTCCTTTTAACAAAATGTCTGCTAGTTTTTGTTCTTGTTCAGACGGTTCGGCAAAACTCTTAAGGTTGTAAGAAAGTGCATCAAAGCTAAATGTTTCGGGGTGGTCTTGAGCAGTCACTTGAATGGTAATACTTTCAGCGACAATACGGTTACGCCATAACCAACGACCATTCACGATATTACGTACATAACGGCGCACAACTTCTTTAAGTCCATCGCTTTCTTTGGCGCGATTTACAAAATTTAAGAAAGCTTGACGGAAGTTGTATTCTTCGGTTTTATCTGCACCCGCTTTAGACGCACTTGCAAATAGTACATAGCTCAGGTCAATAAAACGGAAGTCCCATTTCACTAAGAGTTTCGCTTTAGGCTGTAGTTTTGCAGATTCTGTCAACTGAATATTGGTGACTTCACGAGCCAGAGAATTACCTGTTGCTGCGCCTTTTTCTTTATTTCCTGCGACATTTTGAGTCCCTCGAATACCGTGATACATCACGTGTAAAGGTTCTTGTTTGCCATCTTCAAATAAATTAAAAAACGCCCCGTCACTCACTACTGTACCGCGTTGTAAAGAAAGGCTACCCGGTAATTTCTTGAAAATTGTCATGTAAAAAATTCCTTATGTTTAAAAATGAGTTATGCATGAATGCAATTTTGTTTTAAAAGAAAAATGTCGTCTTGTGGCCAGTGATAGGTCCACAATAATTTTTGCAAGTTATGCCAAGTGTCATCCTCAGCCTCAGTATTTTTTCTCAGAATTTCACCTAAAGAAAAATATTGAACGATACCTGTAAGTGGTTCTGCATAGGCATGTGCTGTTGTTTCTTGATCTTGTGCTTGGCGAATACCAGCTCGTTGGTCTGTGAGTGGCTCAAGTAGGGCATAACCCAAATTAGTTGCCGATATCCAACTTAAATTTTGATCATTAAAGAACGTTCTAAGCGCATCTGCTTTTAATGCCAACAGTTGGGTAAATGCCTGAACTCGATTAATTTGTTTACGTTGCTGATATTCAATAAGCAAATCTTGTCGATCTAAAATGGCAAATCCAGTTTTGATTTTCTTTAGGGCTGTTTCTAATTCATTTTCGGCATGTGTCGTAATTTCTAAAAACTCGATAATTTGTCCACCAGCAAAACGGCTACGTTTAAGTATGTTTGTTAGTTTTTCTGGAATAATCCGAGAGCTAGAAAATTTGATTACAAGGCTAAACTCTAAATGACAAGATGCGGTTGGTTGTAAAGACAACGCATATTTATTTTTAGAAGAATAGTCCTTTTTACCAATAAACACGGCACCACGACGTTGAGCAGGTGTAAAGCGGCCGTAGGCTTGCCCACCTAAACGTTGTTGGTCATGATGAATATAAATAATGCCTTCATCTGTTGTACCAAGTTGCCTTGCCAAATGATGTGCAAACATATTGGCTGCAAATAAAGGTACACCGCCTAATAACAGACCATTAGTTTGCATATTTGCATTTTGTATTTGCATACGTGGAATCACGACATAACGACTCAACGAACAATCTCCCGTAAGCGACGGGCGATATAACCTTCTGAATTACTATCTAGGCTAATTGATACAGTTTCATTATTGATTTCTATATCAAACGTTTCATTGGTAATTTTTCTAGCCAGATAATCTGAGAACTTTATTCTCCAGTGATCATCTCTTAGCTCTGGGTCAATCAAACCTTGTAAAACAAACGAAAGGCTCGGATGAACCCAAAATGAAGGGCGCTCAATCTCTTCTATAGTTGGTAAAATTGCTTCAGCTTCTTCTAAAATATTTTTTTGAAAAGATGCCTGTCTTAATACATCTTTAGCAAGGATATTCAGGAAAATAACCTCCTGATCTCGAACATCCCGATTAGTAGAAGGAGCGAAAATCTCGAGGTCATGCCAATTTTGAATGGTATTCGTTGCAGTAATAACAAGTTGGCGATTTAAAATTTCTGACCATTCTTTAATCGCTTCTTTTGCCCGTTTAGTTCCATTAAGCAGTTTTATCTTGCGGGATAGTCGTATCGTAAATCCGTTATAGAAAATAGCTAATGCTTGGCGTACTTTTTCACTTGCTTGAGGAGCGTCCACTGTTATAGGGCGTTGCATGGAACGAACGAGGCTTCCGACATTTTGTGGATTGGCTCCGCCTATACCAAAAACAGCAGTTTGAATGCGGTTAAATTCACTATCTTTTTCCTTGCGTAATTCATTTACAGCATCAACTTCTTGATTCACGAGATAATTAACACCTGCAGCAGTAAGTGGGCTTACTGAGACATATTCCCCATTTTTTGGAATTAAAAGCTGACGCATACGTATATCAATGTTTTCTGTACCAGTTTGATAGGGCTCATTAAAAACAGATGAAATGGATGGCTTGAGTTGTTCAACTTGCTGTTGGAAGTCGAAATCTTCTTCACTAGTATCATGATTAATCATAGCTGTTTTTACGACTTTAAAAATAGAAGCCGTTTTACCTGCATTTGCCTGATAATCGGTTGGGATAAGAAAGTCTTCATTTAATAAAGTTCGAGCGCTCAGATAGGGTAAATCAAGTGCTTGTTTCTTACTTAAACGAATTCCACCTTTTTCAATATTGGAATTAATCGTCTTTAAACTAAAGTGTACCGATTCTTCTAAAGCATTTATAAAAATATCAGTTTGTGGTTCAGGCATTATCTTTCCCGTTTTTGTTATATAGCCAATTTTTAACACATTATTTGAAAAATTAAAGTGTTGAAGCAGAGATCTGCGACAAATTAAGTCGTAGATACAATTGAAGGGAAATATTATATGTTCTATATATTTAGTCTAAGATGATTAGGTTGTATTTTTGAAAATCTGGAAAATTAATATAATTCAATAGATTATATCGTTATTCTTTTTTTAAGGTTTTTTGATTCATTAAAACTTTATATTATTGTTTTTAAGAGTTTTATTTTGCTTGAACTTTAGTTTGTCATCGTATAGATGATTTAGAAACAGGTAATAAACGGTGTGCTGGAGTGTGGATGGTTTGTCATCGTGTAGATGATTTATAAAAGTCCATCCAATGCTTAAGGCGACATATTTTGTCGTTAGAAAACAGTATTAAGTTGATCAAAACTTTCTCTTTTTAAAACAAAAGATTATATTTTTATTACATTTGAACTTTAACAATAAACTATGCATGTCATTTTCATCTCGGCTTGTGAAAAAAGAGCTTTAAAGAAAACTCGAGCGATTTTGGATAGTTATGCTATTCGTACAGGACATTTGTCTTGGCAAGCACCAATGACAATGGACGGCTTAAAAGCAATTCGTAGCGCATTAAAAAAGGTAGCCACCCGACAAACTGCTGTAGCCGCTTACATTAATTTTGGTGTACGCAGAATGAAGCTTGCATGGGTTGTTGGAGCAAAACATAAATTTGCCCATGACGGTGCATATCCAGTTGCATCAACTAAAAAACAGCAAAAACTACTGATGCTAGATGAATGGGTCAAAGCAAGTAGCTTGTTGGCGGGTGCAGCAGGAGACATGCATGATATTGGTAAGGCATCACAACATTTTCAGAAGAAATTAAGCCCAGAAATGGCAGGACAAAAAATTAGAGATGATATTCGACATGAATGGTTGTCTTTAAAACTATTACAACAACTCAGAAAAAATGGATGGGACTGGCAGCTTGCTTGGAAAAATTTAGATAAAGGTTTAGATAAATTTACTTTAGGTGATCGACAAGAAATAGAGCAGGGAATTCAAAACGAATTAGAAGCAGTGGATTATTTGGTTGTTACTCATCATGGTTTATTAGGAGTCGAAGAGGCTTTAAAAAATGATCCACTTGCATTACCCAATTATGAAAATCATGTTCGTACGTTAGTTCCAAGTTTAGAACAAATGAGCTGTGCAGGTGAGTTGCCAGACTCTATTTTTAAAAGTCATCAAAAACGTATGCAGCGTTTAACTGAATTATTATCACAACAAAAAACAGATCAGCTTTTATATTGGAAAGCTTTAGCACTGCATTCACGAGCAGCATTGATTCATGCTGATCATATTGTCTCTGCACAGCAGTATTCTGTACAAAAGCCTGAAAATATTACATTATTTGCAAATACAAAGCTTAAAACTATAGACCAAGACAAAAAAGCCAAATTACAAGATCAGCCACTAGAATGGCATTTACACCAAGTTGGAGATCGGGCTTCACGCATTGCAGTTCAAATGATGACTGATTTGAGTTTATCAGGGCTTTGTGAGCAAACAGTTGAATATATTTGTCAGCCCACCACTCATTCGCATTTTCAATGGCAGAACATTGCAGCAAATGCATTGCAAAAAAATATACAGAAGCACCCTGAAACACCAGCACTCATACTCAACATAGCAGGAACTGGAAGCGGTAAAACGCGTATGAATTTGCGTGCTGCTAGCACTTTACGGCCAGATGATACAAGACTAGCAATTGCGCTTAATTTGCGCTCTCTCACTTTACAGACTGGACACGCGCTTAAAACATCAATGAATCTGTCTGATGATGAAATTGCTGTGATTATTGGCGACACGATCACACAGACTTTATTTGATAAAAGTAAAGAAAAAATTGAGTTCGTTGATGAAGATGAAAATCGTCCTGAACCTATTTTCGACGCATGGGGTGAAGACTGTAATTTACCAGATTGGCTACATCCATTATTTACAATTGAAAAAAATGGACGCAAAGTTTTAGATCAAAAAGAAACAACCATTCTGGCTTCGCCATTACTGGTTTCAACGATTGATTATCTGATTGCAGCAGGTGAGCCACATCAACAAGGACATCATGTTAAGGCATTACTTAGAATAATGACTAGTGATTTGATTTTAGATGAGGTAGATGGCTATGAGCCTAAAGCATTGATTGCAGTATTGCGCTTAGTTCAGCTCGCTGCATTCTACGGTCGGAACGTAATTTGTTCATCGGCAACCTTATCACTGACAGTTGCTAAAACAATTCATCGGGCGTTTGAGTCAGGGATGCAAATGCGTGCGGCTCTCTATGGAAATGAGAAGAAATCAATCATTGCAATTATTGATAACGAGCTTAAACCACAAGTTTGGTTAGAGCAGTCAAATCAAAACTCAGAATTTGAGACTCGCTACCAAAATCATTTGGATAGCTTGCAAATTCAATTACTTTATAAACCTACTTATCGATTGGCTCAGTTGCTTTCATTGCCTGAAACTACAGTGTTATCTTGGAAACAGTCGGTATTGGAAGGAGTAAAGCAACTTCATCAAGCGCATGCATGGCATTTTAAAAAGACCGAAAAGAAAATTTCTTTGGGGCTTATACGAGTAGCGAATATCAAACATGCAATTCGACTTGCCCAATTTTTATCAGATCATTTACCTGAGGCAAAAATCGCTTGTTATCATGCAAATGACTGGCTTATCTCAAGATTTTATAAAGAGCAACGTCTAGATCAGCTTTTGACTCGTCATAAAGATGGAAAAAAAAGAAAAACTGGTAATGAGCAGATCGAGCAAGATGATGAAATTATTGATCTCATTCAAAAATCTAGTTCTTTAAATATTCCATTTATTGTGATTGCAACACCAGTGGAAGAAGTCGGGCGAGATCATGATTTTGATTGGGCTATTATTGATGCATCAAGCGTACAATCAATTGTACAAACGGCTGGTCGAGTGAATCGTCATCGATTAGAGAAAGTAAATCAGCCCAATATTATGATTCCTGAGTGGAATTATCGTTATTGCGAGCAACGTGATATCGAAAAACGAAAGCAGAAAAGCAAACAACGTCATCCAGTCTTTATATATCCTGGTTATGAGGGATATGGTGTATCTGCAACTTCAACGTATTCATCTCAAACTTTAAGCGAACTTTTACCATGGGATCATCAATCTCAATTAATTATTAATGCTCGATTACGTTTTGATCAAGTGAGTTGTCTATTTGCTAAGTTAGATGATGAGCAAATCAAGAACTTTTGTAAAAACTATTTTAATGATCAAGGAGAACAGTTATTTTCTCGGTCAGATGTCGATGTAAGTATCATGACAGAAAACATTTATAAGATGACGCCTTTACGTGATCGTAATTATCAAGAAACTTATGTGTTTGAGTGGTCTGATTGCTTAATTGTAAAAAAGCAAGTGTATGGTTTTGATGAAAAAGCCACAAAAACTTTAAAGTATCCAAAATATGGTTTGGTATGGAACCAAGTGAAGTTTGAAGAAATTCCTCCAAAACCTCAAGCATGGTTATCACTTACGCCGCAACAAATGGAAGATTATTGTTTCAAGCATCAAATCACCAATGAACAAGGCTGCCGTATATCCTTAACACCTTATAGTAGAGATGATGTGACAACTTGGTCCTATGATTATGGTTTTGGCGTTTTTGCACATTAAGAAAAAACGCTGCTTCTTACGAAACAGCGTTTTTTAGTTCCAACTTCAATCAAGCGGGTAAATCAAACCAAATCATTTCACTGTCTTCAAGCGCGTTAATCGCTGTTTTTTCATTAAACAGTAGCGCATCACCCGCTTTTACAATTTGGTCTTCAATCATAATTTGACCCGATACCACATGCACAAAATTATGTTTTTTGGTGGTCGCAATTTCAAGTGATTGTCCAGCCTCAAGTACCGCAGCTTTAACCTCAGCATTCTGACGAATAAACATCGGTGCAGTATCATCTGGGCCTACAATCAAATGCCACTGATTCGGTGCAGCATGCGGGTCAAGCTTGATTTGCTGATAACTCGGCTCGGCATTACGGACATTTGGTTGAATCCAGATTTGAAACAAATGTACCGGTTCATCCGTGTTATTGATTTCACTGTGCTGAACACCCGTACCTGCACTCATCAATTGCCATTCACCCGCATGGATGTACTCTTCATTGCCCATACTGTCGCGATGCGTTAAACGGCCATGCGTGACATAAGTCAGAATTTCCATGTTGTCATGTGGGTGAGTACCAAATCCGTTATTTGCGGCAATGGTATCGTCATTAATCACACGAAGTGGCCCAACTCCCATATATTTCGGGTTGTACCAGCTACCAAATGAAAAGCTATGATAGGTATTTAGCCAACCAGCTTGGACATGACCACGGTTTTCACTGCGATGTAGATAAGCATTCATGCGGTATCTCCCAAATATTGTCGTTCTTTCATGTGAGTAGATTAACAAGATTGAATATCGCCAAAAACCATAGAATCAGAACAAATTGTCCTAAATTTAGTACGGTATTATGCCAACGTATAAACATACATTAATTATAGGACAATTTATTTTTATCTCGAAAATAAAAAAAGCCTGCACGTGCAGGCTTTTTTAAGAAGCAAAATTATTCTAAGAAACGAACAGTTACACCACTACGCACCTTGTTACCCAAGTCGTTGGCATCCCAGTTGGTTAAACGGATACATCCGTGAGATGCAGTTTTAGAAATAGCAGATGGATTAGGCGTACCATGAATACCAAATGATTTCTTGCTCAAGCCAATCCAGATGTTGCCTACAGGACCATTCGGGCCTGGTGGTAAAGAAAGTGGCTTTAAGTTATTGCCCTGAACAAAGTTACTTGGCGAGTAGCTATACCACGGATTGCGTGCCACACCCACCACTTTGTAAGTACCTGCTGGTGACGGTGTATCGCTACTACCAATCGTTGCAGGGAAAGAGGCAATCATCTGGTTGCGGCTATTAAAGAGATACAACTGACGTGCGCCTTTGTGCGCAATAATCAAGTGAATGTCTTCTGGTAAATCGTTGCGCACATTCGCCACAATGATTTTCTCGCCGGCCTTTTTAAAGGTTGCCTTTGGATTTAACTTTTTCAAAAAGTCTTCATCCATATGGAATTTTTCACCCAGCATTTCGGTCACACGTACATAGTACAAACCTTTCATTTTGGCTTGTTGTGCGTAATCGTGCGGAATAGACGCCGCATACGGACCTTTCAAGTCATCTTCAGTCAGGGTGTATTCAACATAAGCCGGTTTGTTTTGTTTGGCCAGTAATGCATCCCACGTTTCTTTGGTGAGTTCGCCTGTGGCTTTTAAACCGTTCATTTGTTGAAACGAAGACAATGCCTTTAATGTATTCATGCCGCTGGTACCATCAATAGCACCCGGAGAAGCATGAGTATTGTTTAGCATGACTTGCGCGCGTGCATAGACTGGGAACTGACCACGGCCAATATTTTCATACCAGTCGGCATTATTGAGACTGTCTAGCGTCCAGGTCACTTTTGCGGGTGCCTGAGCAGTCTTGCTGCTTGCTGCTGTTTTTTCCGCTGGTGCGCTTGAAGGAGCTGCACCTGTGTCGGCTTGCTTATCTTCTGTGCTTTCAAGACGCTGTAACGTGGCAGACGCTTGATTTAGGTCTTTTTCTTCTTGCGCTGTAATAGGTGCGCTATCTGGAGCAGATGCCGCAACTGGTGCAGAAGCAGCAGCCGGGCTCGATGCCGCAGATGCATTACGCGCAGCAGTCACAGGCTTATAATTGACTGTGTTGTTAGATTTGGTCGATGCATCTACAGCAAGTGGATCAATCGGATCTTGAACTAAATCTGTACTACGAACGACTTTAGGATGCAACGGTTGCTCAACCGTTGAAGCCGCGAAAACTGTACCGCTAATGATGCAGCTTAGACTCAATGCGAGTAAAGAGCGAACAAACATGCACTTCAACCTTAAGAATTATTCATATTTCAGGGTATAAAACATTGCAAGTATTACAGAAATTAATTGGCGATGCAGTATTTGTTTTGTGTAAATCCTGCTTTCCCGAGTGTTTGTATAATTTCTCGGATTTTGCCCTTATTCATGGCCAATTCTTTTTGTTATTATGCGATCAAGATAAGTATTTAGATTGAGAAAGTAAATGACGGCTTTAAAAAATGATCGTTTTCTACGTGCTTTATTGCAAGAGCCCGTCGATACCACGCCAGTCTGGATGATGCGTCAGGCAGGTCGTTATTTACCAGAATATCGTCAAACACGCGCTCAGGCGGGTGACTTTTTATCGCTGTGCAAAAATACCGAATTTGCTTGTGAAGTGACTTTACAACCTTTACGTCGCTACGATCTTGATGCCGCAATTTTATTCTCCGATATTCTTACCATTCCCGATGCGTTGGGGCTTGGGCTTTATTTCGAAGCGGGTGAGGGGCCAAAATTTAAAAAAACCATCCGCAGTGAACAAGATGTGCTGGCATTGCCAAATTTCAATGCTGCATCCGATTTAGACTATGTCATGAATGCGGTATCAACCATCCGTTCGGCACTGGGCGGGCAAGTGCCGTTGATTGGTTTTTCTGGCAGCCCTTGGACATTGGCCACTTATATGGTCGAAGGCGGATCAAGTAAGGATTTTCGTTACACCAAACACATGATGTATGCGCAGCCAGAAGTGTTGCATGCCTTACTCGACCGACTAGCCGTGGCAGTAATTGATTACTTAAATGCTCAAATCGATGCAGGTGCACAGGCAGTTCAGATTTTTGACAGTTGGGGCGGCGCTCTGGCACATCGTGAATACCATGAGTTTTCGCTCAATTACATGCGTAAAATCGTGGCTGGTCTAAAGCGTGAAAATGATGGTCGTCGTGTTCCGGTGATTATATTCACTAAAGGCGGCGGTCAGTGGCTTGAGCCGATGGTGGCATCTGGCGCAGATGCTTTAGGTCTCGACTGGACCACGCCATTACATGTGGCGCGTCAAACCGTGGCAGGGCGGGTGGCTTTACAAGGTAATCTCGATCCGGCTGTACTGTATGGTAACGCCGAGAGTATTCAAAAATCGGTGAAAGCCATGCTCGATGATGCCTATGCCAATGGTGAAAAAACTGGCTATGTGGCCAATCTTGGTCATGGTATTACGCAATGGGTCAATCCAGATCAACCCAAAATCTTTGTCGATACCGTACATGAGTACAGCGCGAAATATTTAGGATAAGCCACTCGTGTACCCACTCAAACTCACGTGTTTATTTGGATTTAAGGCAGCTTCGGCTGCCTTGTTTGGTTTATTGCTCTTGATTGCATTTGCGCTCACTGCGCCCATGGGCAGTCGGGAGTACTACGGTTTTTTTCGTTATGATTATTTGCTGTTTTATGCGGTCATTATTCAGATCTGCCTGATTTACCTCAAGTTAGAGTCGTGGGCAGAAGTACGTGTGATTGCGTTATTTCATCTCATGGCGATGGTCATGGAGATATTTCTAACGCATCCTGCAATTGCTTCATGGCAGTATCCACAGCCCGCAGTATTCCGGCTCTGGACGGTTCCGCTGTTTGCGGGCTTTATGTACTCTGCGGTAGGGAGTTTTTTTGCACGTTCGCTACGCTTGTACTCGGTATCTTTCACAAGGTTGCCTACATTTGGCCTGATGATCGGTTTAGCGGTGTTATCTTATTTGAATTTCATGACCAAATTTTTTGTGCCCGATATCCGCTACGTTCTTTTTGCGGTCAGTGTGGTCATGTTTTGGAAAACGCGTTTAAGCTTTCAGCTCGATCAAAAACGGTTTAATTTGCCGATGTTACCTGTCTTGATTTTGCTGGCCTTTCTCATTTGGATAGCAGAGAACATCAGTACATTTTATAAGATCTGGCTTTACCCCAGTCAGGTCGATGCGTGGCATATGGTGGGCTGGGGCAAGCTCGGATCGTGGTACTTATTACTCTTATTAAGTCTGGTGCTTGTGCTCAAGATCTTGGGTCAGCGCAGTGCCAACGGTTCGTGGCAGTTGCATACTCAGCATCAAACAAACGCAAATCGTTAAGCATGTTGCTGCACTATAAAGTACAAGTGCAGCAACCACTGATTAGTCAATATCACCAATCATCATGACGGTATGGCCCAGCAAATAACCTGCCGTCACCAAAATCGCAATCCAGATAAATGCACCAATCACGTTATAAATTGAAAACACGGTATAATTCATACCGCTAGAACCCGCCGCAAAGGGTGCAAATGAACGTGCAAATGGAATAAAGCGCGCGATCAAAATGGTAATGGCGCCATGGCGACGAAAGTAATCGTGCGTTTTTAACAGATATTCATGTTTGATAAAGCGGGATTTGACTTCAAAAACACGTACGCCCATTCGGCGTCCAATATGATAATTGACAATATAGCCCAAGGTTGCCGCAAGAAATAACAAGAAAATAATAAAGCCCAGATTCATAATCGCTGTGGTGGCACACAAGGCACCCACCGCCAGTAACAGACTGTCACCGGGCAAAAAGAACATAAAAATAAAAGCAGTTTCTGCAAAAATAATCAAAAATAAGATGGCATAAATCCACAATCCATATTCTTGGATCAGGATAGGTAAATAATTTTCAAATCCAATCAAGAAATCAAAAAATTCCATTAATTATCTACCTTCACTACGTTTTTACCTCTTCGTTAATGTATTAACCCAAGATACCACTGACTCAGATAGACACTCAACGCACATCAAACGTCAGCTCATTAATAGCTTTCAGGTACTGCGCTTAAAAATTCGCGTCTTGCTTCCTTGTCAGTTTTAAAATCGCCAATAAAAGAAACGGTCCGTGTTGTCGATTCTTGCTTGCCTACACCTCGCATCATCATGCACATATGCGCTGAATCAATCATCACCGCCACACCACGTGCTTTGGTCACTTCTTCAACAGCCTGTGCGATTTGCTGGGTTAAATTCTCCTGAATTTGTAGACGTCGAGCAAACATTTCTGTAATGCGCGCAAATTTAGAAAGTCCGAGCACTTGGCCTTCAGGAAGATATGCAATGTGCACACGCCCATAGAATGGCAGTAAATGGTGTTCACATAAAGAATAGAATTCAATATTTTTAACCAAAACCATTTCATGATTATCTGAAGGAAATACGGCGTTGTTGGTCACTTCTTCCAAACTTTTGCCATAGCCCGAGGTTAAAAACGAAAATGCCTTGGCAGCGCGGATTGGCGTATCTTTAAGCCCAGGACGATTTAAGTCTTCGCCCACTGCGGTCAGGATATTGGCATAGGATTGCTGCATTGACATAAGACGTTTTGACTTAACTTTACTAAACAAGCTCGGCATTGTATCAGAACATGCTCAGATGTTCATATCTTGTCGCGCTATATTTATACGCTTCTGGTGCCGATGCATAAAAGATGCTGCGTTTTCATGAAAAAAATGTGCAATTCAGAGCGCTTTGCCTCGCTTTCGACTCGTTTTATCGGCCGCTTTGTGATACACCTGATCACAACAGTTTCTTTTTTTCTATCGAGATCGGGCCGTTGTGAGGCGTCATTTATTTGGATATTAAGTTTATATTCTAAATCAAATAATGATTATTCAAAGCCATTCAGATCAACAAGATAGCGTTTTAATGGCACTTAACTTGCTGTTTATCAGCATGCTTAAGGTCATGATGTAAAATTCAAGGATAAAACATGTCGGAACGTCCAATTACTTTCTTTTTTCGCGGACAAACGCAGCAGGTCCAAGGTGTTTCACCTGTCATGACGGTTCTGCAGTTTTTACGTGAACATGGATTGGCTCAACAGGGTCGTCAAACCGGCACCAAAGAAGGCTGTGCCGAGGGCGATTGTGGTGCATGTACGGTGGTCATTGGTGAGCTGGTCAATCAGCAGTTGCAGTTACGTAGCGTTAATGCCTGTATTCAGTTTTTACCCACATTAGACGGCAAAGCGTTATTTACCGTAGAAGATTTAAAACAGTTGTCGATGTCTGAAGATCAGTCCTTACATCCGGTTCAGCAGGCCATGGTCGAATTACATGGCTCACAGTGTGGCTTTTGTACGCCGGGCTTTATTATGTCGCTTTGGGCCATGTATGAAAATGAGCCGAATGCGCCATCTAAAGAGACTGTTCATGACTATTTATCTGGCAATTTGTGCCGCTGCACGGGCTATCGCCCAATTTTGGATGCTGCACAAAAAGCCTATGATTACCCAACCATCCGTTTAGCACGCCAAAACATTATTGAGGTACTCAAACAGCTACAGCAGTTACCAGCACTTGAGTTTCGTCATGCGTCCGCGCAGTTTTTTGCACCGAAAAGCTTAGATGCATTTGCTGATTTGCGCGTGCAATATCCGCAGGCTCGTTTAGTGGCAGGCAGTACCGATGTGGGGCTGTGGGTGACCAAACAAGGTCGTCAATTGGGCGATATGCTCTATATTGGGCAGGTTGAAGCACTAAAACATGTCAATCTTCAAGAGGATCAGCTCTGTATTGGTGCAAATGTCACCTTAACCGATGCCCTAACTCATATTTCTACTATTTATCCAGAACTGGCCGAATTACAGCGCCGCTTTGCTTCGATGCCTATTAAAAATGCGGGTACCCTAGGTGGAAATATTGCCAATGGCTCACCAATTGGCGATTCCATGCCTGTGCTAATGACTTTAAATACGCGTCTGCGCTTACGCTGTGGCCAGCAAACACGTGAAATAGCATTAGAAGACTTTTATCTGGATTATCAAAAAACTGACATTCAACAAGGCGAATTTGTAGAAGCCATCTTAGTGCCTTTACGTGCTAAAGATTCAACGCTTAAAGTGGCCACATATAAAATTTCCAAGCGTTTTGAGCAGGATATTTCTGCTGTATGTGCTGCACTCAGTTGCGAGCTCGATGAGTATCATGTGGTGCAATCCATCAAAATCGCTTTTGGTGGAATGGCGGCGATTCCAAAACGTGCTGTTCATACCGAAGCGGTTTTACTTGGTCAGCCTTTTGATATGGCTTTACTGCGTGAGGCACAAGTAGCCATGGAGCAAGACTACCAGCCATTGAATGACGGGCGTGCCAGCGCTGCGTATCGTTTGCAAGTGGCAAAGAACTGTTTAGAACGTTTTTTTGTTGAACATATTCATCCACAATCGATCACGCGTATCGATAATCTGATTACGATGGTGGAGGCATAAAAGATGAATCATTCAATTGACCTGAATCCTCGTCAGCGTTCTGCCAAAGCAGGACAGTCTATTGCGCATGAAAGTGCTCATTTGCACGTGACGGGTGAGGCGGTGTATATCGATGATATGCCCGAACTTGCAAATACCTTGCACTTGGCCGTCGGCTTTTCAAAATGTGCCAAAGGCAAGATCACAGCATTTGACCTAGAGGCTGTACGCGCTGCACAGGGCGTATACGCAGTGTATACCGCAGCAGACATCCAGATCGAAAACAACTGGGGGCCAATTGTCAAAGATGATCCTATTTTTGCCGATGGAGAAGTGGAGTTTTATGGTCAAGCCTTGTTTGTGGTGGCTGCCGATACCTATCAGCATGCTCGCCAAGCAGTACGTTTAGCCAAAATTGAGTACGCCGCAGAAACCCCTATTTTAAGTATTCAAGATGCAATCGAGCAGCAATCTTGGGTGTTGCCACCCGTCGAGTTTTCGCATGGTGAGGTCGATGCCGCGTTTGAGCATGCACCTCATCAATTAAGTGGTTCAATCGATTTGGGTGGGCAAGAGCATTTTTATCTCGAAGGGCAGATCTCTTATGCAGTGCCTTTGGAAGATCAGAGCTTAAAAGTTTATTGCTCCACACAGCATCCGACCGAAATGCAACTGTTGATTTGCCATGCACTGGGCCTACATATGCATCAGGTCAGTGTTGAAGCACGCCGTATGGGTGGTGGTTTTGGTGGTAAAGAATCGCAGTCGGCGCAGTGGGCCTGCATTGCCTCCTTGGCAGCGCAGCACTCGGGCCGTCCGTGTAAGCTACGTTTAGACCGTGACGACGACATGACGTCAACCGGCAAACGTCACGGTTTTGCCTATGAGTGGTCGGTGGCCTTCGATCAGGACGGTTTGTTGCATGGTCTTAAAGTTCAATTGGCATCCAATTGTGGCTTTTCTGCCGATTTATCTGGCCCAGTCAACGAGCGAGCCATTTGTCATCTTGGAAATGCCTATTATTTAAATGCGGTGCAAATTCGTAACCTACGCTGCAAAACCAATACCGTTTCAAATACGGCGTATCGTGGCTTTGGTGGCCCGCAGGGCATGTTTGTGATTGAAAATATCCTTGATGATATTGCCCGCTATTTAAACTGCGATCCGGTACATATTCGTCAAAAGAATTTTTTTGCGGAAAAACCGGGGCAAGGCCGTGACCGTATGCATTACGGTGCCGAAGTGCGAGACAATGTCGCACCAAAAATTGTCGAAGAGCTACTGGTTTCAAGTCGTTATTTCGAGCGAAAAGCCGAAATTGAGCAGTTCAATCGTGACAACAGCATCATCAAACGCGGTCTGGCATTGACTCCGCTGATGTTTGGTATTTCATTCAATGCGGTGCATTACAATCAGGCGGGTGCCTTGGTTTATGTGTACATGGATGGAACAGTGGCCATTACTCATGGCGGTACTGAGATGGGGCAGGGCTTATATACCAAAGTACGTCAGGTCGCTGCACATGAACTTGGACTATCGATTGAAAAAGTGCGTTTAATTGCCACCGATACGTCGCGTGTACCAAATACCTCAGCCACTGCTGCATCGAGTGGTGCAGACCTAAACGGTAAAGCTATACAAAATGCCTGTATCAAGATTCGTGAGCGCTTAAGCCAGTTAGCTGCCGAAATCAGCCAGACAGAAGCATCGACTGTACATTTTGAAAATAATACCGTGAGCACGCAAAGCGGTTTGTCTTGGCCATTTGATGAACTGGTGCATCGTGCTTATATGGCCCGCGTACAACTCTGGGACAGTGGATTTTATAAGACGCCTGAAATTCACTATGATCAGGTCAATCATTTAGGCCGACCGTTCTTTTATTATGCCTACGGGGCAGCGGCGAGCGAAGTTGCGATTGATACTTTAACTGGCGAAATGAAAGTACTTCGTGCAGATATTTTGCATGATGTCGGCCGTTCGATTAATCCTGCAATCGATATTGGTCAAATTGAAGGTGGCTTTATACAAGGTATGGGCTGGCTGACCACAGAAGAGCTGTGCTGGCAACCTCAAGGGCCGCATGCAGGCCGTTTGTTCACGCATGCACCGTCAACCTATAAAATCCCGACCAGTCTGGATATACCGCCGGTATTTCATGTGAAACTGTTTGATAACAGCAACGAGGCCGATACCATTTACCGTTCAAAAGCGGTTGGTGAGCCGCCGTTTATGCTCGGGCTTTCAGTGTTTTCTGCCATTCGGCAAGCTGTGCAGTCGACCATTCCAAAGGATGCGCCACTGGTACTTAATGCGCCGGCCACAGCCGAAGAAATCTTACGCGCAATTGCAATTGGTCGCGGTCAAGCGCTTGCAGAACGTCCTCAACCGCGTTTGAAATAAGCCATGCAACAACATTTACAGTGGTGGCATGATTTGGCACACGTTTCACTACATGGTTGTGCTGAATCATCGCCCGTGGTTTTGGTGACCGTGGTTCGTGCTGACGGATCCACTCCGCGTGAAGTGGGTGCAACGATGCTGCTCGGCTTGCGCGACGATCAGGTTTACCAGTCTGATACCATCGGTGGTGGGCATCTTGAGTTTCAGGCCTTCGATATTGCGCAGGCCATGCTGAAAGGTACCGATAAGCGAACGCTTTTTGTCGAACGTTTCAATTTAAGTGCACGGCTGGGGCAGTGTTGTGGCGGTGTGATGTGGTTGCTGTTTGAAAAACTCCAGCCACGAGAGCATGCTTCAATGCTGGCATCTGCTTATGCTGCGTGGCAATCAGGGCAACCTATCGAGCGGCAAGTACATGAAAATGGGCATTCGACCTGGCAAGTGAGTCCAGCACAGGTGCCATCTATCGCTATTTTTGAAACAGGTGAAACCGGTTGGCGCTGGCAGCAGTGTGTTCAACCCTATGCCCTGGAGGTTTTGTTATTTGGTGCAGGACATGTCGGGGAGGCGATCGTACGGTGTTTACAACCAATCGGGGTGCAAGTGACATGGGTCGATAGCCGTGACAATATTTTTCCGCCAGATTTACTCAAACAGGTCAATTGTGTTTGTACTGATGTACCAGAGGCGGAAATTGCGCGGTTTGATCCGCAAGGTGCAATCCTGATTTTGACTCATGATCATCAGCAAGATTTGCAGTTGTGCATGGAAGCGCTTAAATCTTCACAATCACGCTTTGCTTATGTCGGAATGATTGGCTCTAAAAGTAAACGTGCCATTTTTGAAAAACGTATGCAGGCGAGGGGCTATGAGCAGACCCAATTACAGCGTTTGGTCTGTCCAATTGGTATTACAGGTATTAGTTCGAAGCAACCTGCCATCATCGCCGTTTCGGTAGTGGCGGAGCTACTTCAAATCTTCGATCAAAAGAAATGATGCTGTCGCATCATTTCTTGGTTTCATATTTTGGATTTTTCTCAGCACGTTTGAGCAAGACCAAAACAGCGCCTGTACCCCCCTGATTTTCTGGGGCACTCACAAAAGCCAGAACATCACGGTGCTGGCGCAGCCAACCATTCACGTAAGTCTTCAAAATGGCTTCTGGCCCTTTACCATGCACGATCTTAATCACGTTTTGGTTTTCGGTCTTGGCCATCTGAATAATTTGCAAGACCGCAGCACGCGCTTGTTCAACAGTACAGCCGTGCAGATCGACTGCTTCAAACCAGCGCATTTTTCCAGCTTTTAGGTCTTCAAAGACTTTATGCTGTAGCGTCGCAATGCGATAACTCAAACTGGCTTGGCTTGCGACAGGATTTAATGCCGCCTGCGTATCCGAAAGCTCAGCGAGTTCACTTTCGATCGCACCTTCAGCCGCCGCCCGTTTTGCTAAAATCTGAGCATCTACTTTTTTGCTGCGCTTGGGTTTGATATCTGCAACATTGCCATGATCAATCGGCTTGACACCTTGCAGCGCTTTTTTAAACAAATCTAGCTCTTCAGCCTCACGATCCACTGGCTGATCGGCACTGTTTTTTGCATGCTCACTACGATTTTCAATGGCGTGTGAATGCGGCTGACTGATCTGCTTTTTAAACTGCTTTAATAATTTTTGCTGTTCTTTAGACAGCGCAGAATCTTTATTACTCATAGGACTCGTTTTAAATCGTAGCAGGGTGGCCAAACAATGCAGTAAAGGCCTGATCAGGTCGAGGTTGTTTCATAAAACTTTCACCCACCAAGAACGCATGAATATCATGTTCCTGCATCATTGCAATATCGGCCGGAGTGGCGATACCACTTTCGGTTACCAATAAACGTGACGGATCAAGTAAACGCTTCAAGCGTAA
The DNA here is from genome assembly GCF_001054715.1 of Acinetobacter sp. 243_ASPC. Taxonomy (NCBI): domain Bacteria; kingdom Pseudomonadati; phylum Pseudomonadota; class Gammaproteobacteria; order Moraxellales; family Moraxellaceae; genus Acinetobacter; species Acinetobacter sp. 243_ASPC. The sequence continues at coordinate 202,957 of NZ_JVOR01000081.1, forward strand.
ACTGGTGTTTAAGTCTACATCGAAGGTTTTCAAATTACGATTGTTGACGCCAAGAATACATTTTTCGGAAAGTCTGAGCGCACGCTCAAGTTCTTCTTCATCATGTACTTCAACCAATACATCTAGATTATACTCAAATGCTGTTTTTGACATCTCTTCGAGTTGCTGATCAGACAAGCATGCCACAATCAGCAAAATACAGTCGGCATGGAGGGCACGTGCTTCAATCACATTATATGGATCGACCAAAAAGTCTTTACGCAGTGCAGGTAGCTGACAATTGTTGCGCGCAATCGCGATATTGTCATCATGACCTTGAAAGAAATCGACATCGGTCAATACCGACAAGCACGCTGCACCCGCCTGCTCATATTGCGCTGCAATTTCAGCAGGGTTAAAGTCGGCTCGAATCACACCTTTGGAGGGTGATGCTTTTTTAATTTCAGCAATCACGCCAGGGCGCTTAGCATTTAATGCACGTGCAAAGCCACGCACAGGTGAGGCCGCTTGTGCCAGCGCTTCGATATCTTGAAGGCTACGTTGCTGTAAACGCGCCGCAAGTTCTTCATGTTTGCGATCGACAATTTTACCCAAGATGGTATTTTGAATTTGAATCATTTTGGATAACCTCACGTGTTTGAATAGTGTTTGAGTGCTTTGGTAAACTCAGACAAAATACTCATTTTTTCGAGGGCCTGACCCCCATAAATAATATCATGTGCCAAGGCCACACCTTGCTTGTAACTGGTACTTAAGCCAGAAACATAGATGCCAGCACCTGCGTTTAATGCAATCATATTGGCTGCTTTTTCGCCGAGGTCAGATTTGTTACGCCCAAGTGCGTCTTTAATCAGCTTGAGGCTTTCACTCGAATCGGCCACAATCAAACCCGATAGCGTTTGTGAGGGAATCCCCACATCTTCGGGGTTTAAAACCCATTCGGTGATTTCATTGTTTTTAAGTTCAGCCACATGAGTTGCCGAGGCCAGGCTGATTTCATCTAGGCCATCTTTAGAATGCACCACCATCACATGCTCGGCACCGAGTTGTCTCATCACCTCAGCAATCGGACGGCACAATTCATCTGAAAATACCCCAAGCACAAAGCGCTTTACCCCAGCCGGATTCGTAAGCGGGCCAAGAAGGTTGAAAATACTTCGTATGCCCAATTCACGGCGAGGCGCAACTGCGTATTTCATGGCTTTATGATGATTGGGAGCAAATAGAAAACCCACACCCATTTCACGGATGCATCGCTCAGTTTGCTGCATATCTAAATCAAGATTAATTCCAGCCTGTTCAAGCAAATCTGAAGAGCCAGATTTGCTTGATACACCACGGTTACCATGTTTGGCAATGGTTGCGCCTGCTGCTGCAATGACGAAACTTGAAGCAGTCGAGACATTAAACAGATTTTGACCATCTCCACCTGTTCCCACGATATCGACCAAATGTGGGATATCACTGACATCAATTTTAATGGCCAGTTCACGCATGACGCGTGCAGCGGCAGTAATTTCATCAATGCTTTCACCTTTCATGCGAAGGCCCATCATCAGCGCACCAATTTGTGCGTCTGTCGCTTCACCTTGCATGATGCTGCGCATCACATCTTCCATTTGCGGCTGAGTCAAATGAATGTTTTTGGTAATGTGGTTTAATGCTTGTTGAATATTCATTTATGCATAAATCTCTAAAAAATTCTTGAAGATTTGGTGTCCGTGCTGGCTCAAAATGGATTCTGGGTGAAACTGCACACCTTCTACAGGCAGTGTCTTATGCTTTACACCCATGATTTCTTCGATTGAACCATCGTTCTGATTGGTCCAGCAGGTCACTTCCAGACACTCAGGCAAGGTCTCCTGTTCGATCACCAAAGAGTGATAGCGTGTCGCAGAAAATGGTGAAGGCAGGTTGCTAAAGATTCCCTTATCAGAATGATACATATCCGACAAACGACCATGCATCACGGTTTTCGCGCGAATGACCTGTCCACCAAAGGCTTGTCCAATTGCTTGATGCCCCAAACACACACCGAGCAATGGAATTTTGCCGGCAAAGTGATGAATGGCAGGAATTGAAATTCCTGCTTCAGTTGGAGAACAAGGGCCAGGACCCACCACCAAATACTTCGGCTGCCATCGTTCAATGTCCTCAAGAGTGACTTGGTCATTGCGAACCACTTTAACGTCTTGATTTAACTCGCCAAAATATTGGACGATGTTATACGTAAAGGAGTCGTAATTGTCGATCATGAGTAGCATTTTAAACGCAACCTATTGAAAATTAGTTAGATATTGATTTAGCCTTTTAAAATGACCATTTCAGGTCACTTATTTAAGATCTTCACTTAAAAATAAAACCACTAAATGAAGTGGCTACTTTAGCAGAAATTCTAAAGTTTGCGAGTAACAATCCATTGAACTTGTCAACAATCATTGGCTTAGGTGAGGGGTATTAAGAGTAGATATAGAAAACTACAATCAAGATAATTGATTACAGCATCTTGTTTGAGGTACTAAACTTCCAACTTAACATTGCACCGAAGCTAACACCGAGCGTTCCGAGCCAGAAGCTCCAGCTAGGTAAGGTATGCAAGATAAGACTGCTCATTAAACTTGACAAAATAGGCGTAAAATAAGAAGCCAATAACAACAATTGGATATTTCCAAACTGTAAGCTCTGATTCCAGTTTTTATAAGCAATTCCAACCAAAGCGCCAATCACAATAATCATGAGGCTCATGCTTACACTTGGCGTTTGCCATGCTTGATCACTCAGACAAAATAACAGCCATAAGGCCACACTGGTCAGGCAAAAAAATAAGGCGATTCCATTTTTACCTTGGGCATAACGTGGCGTGAAAACACAATACAAGGACCATAAAATTGCGCCACAAAAGGCCAGTGTATAAGCCAGTGGATTATTTGAAAGTGTTTGAATGAAGCCCTCAGCCGAAACAATGCTCGGATTGACAATCAAGAGCAGCCCTAAAATAGAAAGGATCAAACCGGCAAAGGCTGGCGCTTTAAAGTTAAGCTGTCCGAGTAGATATGACAAAAACAAGGTGAAACATGGCCATAAATAATTGATCATGGCCAGAATAAGCGCTTCCTCACGTGTTTTGGATAAACCGATTGAGCACAAAAATAAAACTTCATAAAGTACGAAGCAACTGCCACAGATTAGCAGGTAACGTCGAGGCAATGTTTGCCATAGGTATTTCCTATCTATAAACGCCACGCACAACGCACTGATGCTATAAATTAGTGCAACACCCAAAATAGCACCCAACTGTTCAGTGATCATTTTCACGCCACTGACCATACATGCCCAGATCATGATAGAGGTAATACCGATAAAATTGGCTTTGCTGCGGGTCATGATGTCAAAATTATTGAATAAATCTGGCGTAGTGTATAAAAAGTGCATCGACATCACCACTGCATCGCGCAAATTATGCACTGGATTAAGCCAATTATTTAAAATTGCACTATTTTGATGCTATTTGTGGGTTTTGTGAAAAGCATGCCTCAAAAATGTTTGAATATGGTGCAATTCAAAACGCAAACAGTATAATGGTTCAAACAGGTAGCTGGACGCGTATCTAATTTGAATTAAAATTCAAACAATTAGATGTGTTTTTTAAAGTTGGTACGAGATTTGCTTAATAACTGCCAACGACTAACACGCACTTCACAAGTGCAATAATACTTCATTGGAGCAAAATGAGCATGGCGAACAAGGTCCTTAAACTCATACAAGAAAGTGGCGCAAAATGGGTCGATTTTCGCTTTACGGATACAAAAGGGAAAGAGCAGCACGTTACTTACCCAGCTGATTCAATTGATGAAGATACATTTGAAGACGGTAAAATGTTCGACGGTTCTTCAATTGCAGGTTGGAAAGGCATTGAAGCATCAGACATGATCTTACGTCCAGATGCAGAAACTGGTTTTATCGATCCGTTCTTTGCCGAACCAACTGTTGTTGTAACTTGTGACGTTATTGAGCCATCTACTGGTCAAGGTTACGAGCGTGATCCACGTTCGATTGCTCGTCGTGCAGAAGAATATTTAAAATCAACTGGTATCGGTGATACTGCATTCTTTGGCCCAGAACCTGAATTCTTCGTTTTTGACGAAGTAAAATGGGAAATCGACATGTCTGGCGCGCGCCATACATTGATTGCTGAAGAAGCTGCATGGTCAACTGGTAAAGATTACGAGTCTGGTAACTCTGGCCACCGTCCACGTGTAAAAGGCGGTTACTTCCCAGTTCCTCCAGTAGATTCTTCGCATGATATGCGTGCTGAGATGTGTAACAAAATCGAAGAAATCATGGGGCCTGGTCGTGTAGAAGTACACCACCACGAAGTTGCATCTTGCCAGTTAGAAATTGGTGTAAGCTTCAACACTATGGTTCGTAAAGCAGACGAAGTACAACAGTTTAAATATGCTGTTCACAACGTTGCGCACCAATACGCTAAAACTGCAACCTTTATGCCTAAACCAATGGTTGGCGATAACGGTTCTGGTATGCACGTTCACATGTCAATCTCTAAAGATGGCAAGAACTTGTTTGCTGGTGATGAATATGCAGGCCTTTCAGAAATGGCGTTGTACTTCATCGGTGGTATCATCAAGCATGCGCGTGCTTTGAATGCAATCACAAACCCATCTACAAACTCTTATAAGCGTTTGGTTCCACACTATGAAGCACCGATTATGCTTGCTTACTCAGCGCGTAACCGTTCTGCTTCTATCCGTATTCCTTACGTTTCTAGTCCGAAAGGCAAGCGTATCGAAGCACGTTTCCCAGATCCAATGATGAACCCGTACCTCGGTTTCGCTGCATTGTTGATGGCGGGTATCGACGGTATTCAAAACAAGATCCATCCGGGCGAAGCTGCTGATAAGAACTTGTACGATCTTCCTCCTGAAGAAGAAGCAAAAATTCCTACAGTTGCACACAGCCTAGATATGGCACTTGAAGCGCTTCAAGCTGACCACGAGTTCTTGTTAAAAGGCGGCGTGTTTACTAAAGAAATGCTTGATGCATATATCGAACTTAAAACTGAAGATGTACGTCGTCTTAACACGACCACTCACCCAGTTGAATTTGATATGTATTACAGCTTGTAATACGTCTCATATAAAAAAGCCTGCAAGTTGCAGGCTTTTTTATTGGCGATTTGTTGAGTTATCAACAATCCAAATGAATTCTTTTATACGTATTAAGAAATGCTTTTTTCAATGCCGCGATATACGCAGATACCCCAGATCAAACCTGCCACAAAGCACAAGCTGATATACATACCGATCAGGCTTGCTTCAGGTAAAGTTGGATCAATAAAAATATAACGATGAATCAGCGTCAGAAAAGTAAAGCCACTGCCCCAGAAAATACCACCGTAGAGCAGAATAAATTTTAATTTATCGTTCATCATGCCTAACCATAATCGGTCTAATCACTAAACGGCATCTATGATAACTCAAAATAGCGACAATGAAAAAGAATTAATAAACATAGAACAACAAAGCCGAATCGCACCCTTGCTCAAAGCGTTTAACTTTGCCCGATTTCGGTTACACTATAGTTTGTGAATGTAGTGGATTGCACATGCAGAAAAACCAATTAAATCAGAGATACAATGATGATTTAACGCCAGAATTAAAAAAATGGTTATGTGCATCAGGCTCACTGACCCAGCAATTGACCGATCTTGCACACGGTGCCTTTTCAGTGAAACCTATATCGGAGCGTTATCGGCAGATGTCTCGTATAGACAGTCAATGGATGAAAATGCCAGCGGCACATATTGCTTGGGTGCGTGAAAGCTTACTCTATGGATGTGAAGCACAGCCATGGGTTCAGGCCAAAAGTATATTCCCCATTTTAAGCTTGCAAAAAAAAGCCCGTATTTTTAAACATATTGGTAAACAACCGATCGGCCGATTTTTATTTCAGCGAACCACGCCTGAGTGTGAGCGGCGGATCATACGTTTAAATGAGGGCTGGACTCGGCAAAGCTGTTATACGTGGCACGGTTGCAAATTTATTGTCCAAGAAACTTTTCTGCCTTCATTTGAAGCGTACTTACAACATCATCGCATTTAAGGATAGATATGGCATCCGTACAATCGATCACCTGGCGAGAACGACTTACAGCATATTATTATCTGTGCCGTTTTGATAAGCCTATTGGAACTGAGCTGGTATTTTGGCCCACCATGTGGGCACTATGGATTGCAAGTGCAGGGGTACCCAATTTAAAAATCCTGCTTTTAATGTCTTTAGGTGTATTGTTTATGCGAGCAGCAGGCTGTGCAATTAATGATTTTGCCGACCGTAAAGTAGATGGACACGTGGCCAGAACCAAAACGCGTCCGCTGGCAACGGGTGTGATTCAGCCGATAGAAGCCATTTGGGTGTTTTTATTTTTGGTCGCTGCAAGTGCCTGCCTATTGCTGTTTTTGCCATTAAATACGTTTTACTGGTCGTTTGGCGCATTGTTTCTCGCGTTCATTTATCCTTTTATGAAGCGCTATACACACTTACCGCAAGTGTTTTTAGGAGCAGCCTTTTCGTGGTCTATTCCGATGGCTTACACCGCTGCAGGCCAAACACCAGATCTGGTTTGTTGGTTATTGTATTTTGGTAATTTGGCATGGACGGTTGCCTACGATACACAATATGCGATTACCGATCGCGAATATGATCTGAAAATTGGTGTGAAATCGACCGCGATTTTATTTGGTCGATACGATATCGTCATTATTTCTTTATTACAGATCAGTAGTTTAGTTTTGATTGGTCTGGCTTTATTCATGAAAGACTTACTTTTTCCGTGGGGCATCATTGGATTGCTGATTGTCGCTGCCGATTTTATTTATCAATGGACCAAAACCAGAACCAAAGATCCACAATGGTGCTTCTGGGCATTTCGACACAATCGCTGGGTAGGGCTAATGATTTTTATCGCGATTTTTATGGGATTGATGACTCAATAAAAATAGACCGCCAATGCATTGACAGCATATTGAATCAAATTAAAAAACCGATCATAAATGATCGGTTTTTTAATCGTTCGTTTTCAGCTTTATAGCGGATTATTTGTAAGCCAGTTGCCCAAACAAATAAACCATAATAATCAACGTAAATACGGTAGATGAAACTAAAGCAAATTCTAATGTTCTCATGTGCCCCCACCTTTATATTGTAATTTATTGTATTGAGTATTTTTTATACACCATGCTAATAAATAATACAAGAGATCCCTCAGCATATATTCAGCACAATTATAGATAAAACACATATAAAACAAGAAAGCCCCATGTGCGCGTTACGGCACATGGGGTTTAGAATTCTTCAAAACTATAAAATGATTAGAAAAATTTATAGAATCAACACATCTGTCATTTACGCTTTTAGATGATCCTCAAACTCTTCGCCGAGCTGAACTGCCAAAGAGTTACCCGATAAATCACAAGTCACTAGCCCATATTCCTTTTTAAAGCTAAATGTAAAACCTTTGCCATCGGCTAGGTTTTTAACCGAATAACCTAACTTTTCTAACCAAATACGAAATGCAATTAAATTTTTTGCTTTAACAACTTTCTTCACTTCAAAATTCCTTCTC